>JADIML010000260.1 GCA_017694765.1 Candidatus Scybalomonas excrementavium | reverse complement strand
TTTAGTAAAGAAATTTGATATAGAAGTGAACATTTTATATGGAAATATAGATTTTTTAAAAGGAAAGCCTCTTGGAAAGCTAGTCATTTCTTTAGCAGGAACAAAAGAACATATTGAGGAAGCTATGGAGTATATAAGAACAATTGGAGTAGAAATGGAGGTAATGAGAGGATGAAAACAATTAAGATTTTCATACCACATTTAGAACAATTAGGAGAAGAGTTGATCGAATGTTTGATACAAACACTGCAAATGAGTTTGATTTCTGGAATCATTGCATTTTTCTTTGGTATTTTGTTGGGTGTGATTTTAATCGTAACGAAAAAAGATGGGCTTTTTCAAAATAGAATCGTCTATGGAGTTTTTGATAAAGCAGTAGATGTGCTTCGTTCCATTCCATTTATTATTCTTATGGTACTATTAATTCCAGTAAGTAGAGCCATTGTAGGAACAGGGTCAGGGGTACAAGGAGCATACGTTCCACTTATCATAGGAACGGTTCCATTTTTTGCAAGACAGATAGAATCGGTATTATCGGATGTAGATAGGGGATTGGTAGAAGCTAGTGAAGCAATGGGATTTTCACCAATCGAAATTATTGTTAGCGTTTATTTAAAAGAGAGTATACCTGGAATTGTGCGTGCCACTATGATTACGTTTGTAAGTTTAATTGGAATAACGGCTATCGCAGGAGCGATAGGAGCAGGGGGACTTGGAGATTTTGCAATTCGATATGGATACCAAATGGGATACCAAGATATGATTTGGGTTACCATTTTACTTATTTTACTGATTATTACCGTATTTCAATGGGTAGGGAATTATTTGATAAAAAAGACAACCCATTAAATAAAAAAGAGAGAGAAAAAGGAGAATCTTATTATGAGAAAAGTATGGAGAAAAACAATTAGTATTTTAGGCGTTGCTATTTTAGGAGTATCAACATTAGTTGGATGTGGAAAACAAGAAACACTAGGTGTTGATAAAGATGGATTTACAGTTGTAAAAGTAGGTGTTGTTGGAGAATATAATCAACAATGGGATACTGTAAATGAATTATTAAAAGAAGAGAAAATTAAAGTAGAGTTAGTTAAGTTTTCTGATTATGCAGCACCGAATCGAGCATTAGCAGATGGAGAAATTGATCTAAATGCATTTCAGCATAAAGCATTTTTAGAAAATGATGTAGAACAAAAGGGTTATCAGATAGAGGCAATTGGAGATACAGTAATTGCTCCACTATCGATTTATAACAATAAAGAGAAAATACAATCTGTAGATGATATAAAAGATGGGGATGTTATTTTGATTCCAAGTGATTTAACAAATGGAGGCCGTGCGCTTAAATTATTAGAGGCGGCAGGACTGATTGAATGTGATCCAGCAAAAGAATATATACCAACAAAGGCAGATATTACCAAATATCATGTAAAAATTGAAGTAAAAGAAGCAGAATCAGCAACTCTTGCAAAGCTTTTACCAGATTGTACAGCAGCGTTAATTAATGGTGGAAATGCTTTTACAGCTGGACTGGATCCACAAGTAGATTCTATTTACACAGAAGATGTGAATCCAGAAACGAATCAAGCAGTGGAACGATTAGTAAATGTCATTGTAGCGAGAAGTGAAGAGAAAGACAATGAAGTATATAAAAAGGTTGTAGAAGCCTATCAGACAGATGAAGTAAAGAAAACAGTAGAGGAAGTCTATCATGGAGCTTTTACTTGTACTTGGTAATTAGGATGATATCGTATTAAGAAAGAGGGAGAATAAAGATGCAGTTAAAAGAATATGTAAGAAAACAGCGCAATTACATCAAAAAGATGAGAAGATATTTTCATGAACATCCAGAAGTTAGTCTACAAGAATATCATACATGTGAGGTAATTGAAAGAGAATTAGATAGTATGGATATTCCACATAGAAGAATTGGAGAAACAGGAGTATATGCAGGGATTGATGGAAAAGGAACGCAAAGAAAGGCTTCTATCATTGCATTAAGAGCTGATATGGATGCACTTGCTATGGATGATTTAAAGACAGTATCTTATGCATCCAAAGAACAAGGTAAGTGTCATGCTTGTGGACATGATGGACATACAGCGACTTTGTTAGCAGCTGCAAAAATATTAAAAGAAAAAGAAGAAGAATTTCATGGACAAGTCCGTCTTTTCTTTCAACAGGCAGAAGAAATTGGAGCAGGAGCTAGACTATTTGTAAAAGAAGGGTTATTAAAAGGTGTTGATAGAGTATTTGGAGCTCATGTAACGAGTCAATTAGATACAGGGATGGTAGCCTTAACTGCAGGAGCACAAAATGCTAGCTGTGATTATTTTCATATTCAAGTAAGAGGTCGAGGGGCACATGTTTCAACACCTCAAGAAGGGATTGATGCTGTCTATATAGCCTCTCAAATCGTTGTAGCTTTACAAAGTATTGTAGCGAGAAGTACAAATCCTCTCGATACAGTTGTCGTAGGAGTTGGTGTTTTAAAAGCAGGAACCCAATATAATATTGTGGCAGAACATGCAAAACTGGAAGGAACAACGAGAAGTTTTTCAAAAGAAACAAGAGAGTTTGTAAATGAACAAGTAAGAAAGATTGCAGAGCAGACAGCCAGATTGTATGGAGGAACAGCAGAAGTAGAGTTTAAAAATTATGCCAATCCATTAGTAAATGATAGGGAAGCTGTTCTTGAAGTGACAAAAGTAGCAAAAGAAATTGTGGATGAGGACCATATTATTTCAAATTTTGAGAAGCGATTAGGTGCAGATGATTTTGCAGATTTTCTTGAAGAAACAAAAGGTATGTATGCTTTTATTGGAACAAGAAATAGAAATAATCCACATACAGCATCCGCACATCATCATGGATTGTTTGATTTAGACGAAGAAGGACTTTTATTATCTTGTAATTTATATGTGGATTATGCGTTACAAGTTTTAACAGACTTTTAAAAGTTTTAACATATCTCTTTGACCTTTATAAATATTTAACAAAATGTATCATTTATATTTAACAGAACTATTTTATAGTATAAAAGACAAAAGGTTATATAAATTTTGGTAAAATTTATATGTATTTTATAAGGAAAAGGAGATAATAAGATGAAAAATTGTAAAAAAATTATGGCAGCCATTTTAGCTGGAATGATGACAATGAGTATGGTAGCGTGTGGAAGTAGTGAAGGGGATTTAGGAGCATCAGGTTCCATTACTGTTTCAGGTTCTTCAGCATTGCTTCCTTTGGCAAAGGATGCAGCAGAGGCATTTAAAGAGAAGAATCCAGATGTCTCTATTACATTAAATGGAGGAGGTTCTGGGACTGGATTAAAACAAGTTTCAGATGGATCTGTTAATATTGGAAATTCCGATGTAGCAGCAGAAGAAAAATTAGAAGCTGATAAAGCAGCTGAGCTTGTAGATCATAAGGTATGTGTTGTAACAATGGCACCTGTTATTAATAAAGAACTAGCAAAAGAAGTTACAAGTTTGACAAAACAACAATTAATTGATATTTTTACAGCAAAGGTTACAAATTGGAAGGAAGTTGGTGGTCCAGATGAAGAGATTCTTTTAGTGACAAGACCACAAACGTCAGGAACTAGAGCGTTATTCCAAGCGTATGCATTAGATGGACAGGAAGAAGTAGTTGGTTCTTCTTTAGAAACAGATGATTCTGGAACACTGCTTCAAAGTGTTATGGATAATAAAGGCGCAATTGGTTATGTTGCATTATCTTATTTAACAAATACAGATAAAGTAAGTACAGTTGCGATTGATGGTATAGAACCTACGTTAGAAAATACATATAATGGAACATATCCAGTATGGGGATATGAGCATATGTATACAAAAGGAGAGGCAACAGGGGCTGTAAAAGAATATATTGACTATATTATGTCAGAAGAATATAGCCAACAATTAGAGTCACAAGGATATGGTGTTACAGCAAAAATGACAGTACAAAGATAATAGTAAACAAATAAAAGAGAAACAGTTATTATGGTTTTTCATCCCACCAATAGCTGTTTCTCTTTTATTTCTGCTTAAAATTTTCGAAAGCTACTATTTATATGATTGTTTTAATAAGGAAAAATAGCTTTGTTTGTCTAACGGTTTAGAAAAGTAATATCCTTGTGCTATGTAGCAATGATTATTAAGAAGGAAGTCTACTTGTTCTTGTGTTTCCACCCCTTCTGCAATAATTTTCATATTAAGCTCTTGTGCCAGAGCGATAGTTGATTTGATAATAATGTTCATTTTATCATTTCCGATATAATCAATAAAAGATTTATCTAATTTCAATGTATTAAAATCAGAAAAGGCTAAAGAATTTAATGTAGATACGCCTGTACCATAATCATCAATATCCACTTCAAATCCAATCTCCTTTAGTTGATGAACCATAGTATTTAATTGTTCATTTTTTTCTAATAAAGCACTTTCTGTCACTTCAAAGGAGAGATTAGAAGGAGAAATGGCATAATCTCTTATCATTTCTTGTATTCTCTCAACAATCATAAAGTGTTCTAAGTGAACACGAGATAGATTAATAGAAATAGGTTTTACATCAAGTCCCAATGCTTCCATTTCTTTGATGTGTTGGAATACTTGAGAGATGACTTCTTCGTCTAGTTGAATGATCTGTCCATTATTTTCAGAGACAGGAATAAAAATGCCTGGAGATATGAGATTACCATCATTATTTCTCCAACGAACAAGAGCTTCCGAACCACAAATTTCATTTGTCTGCATATTATATTTTGGTTGATACCAGACTTCAAATTCTTTATTTTTAAGAGCCTCATTAAATTTAGATTCTACTTGTTGACTTTCGATGAGATTTGTCTTGTTTTGTTCATGAAAGAAATTAAAGTTTTTATTTCGATTACCCTTGATTTCTGTTTTTGCTAGTAGAGCATTCGTATAGATAGAGTGTAGTGTATCAAACTTTTCTAAAGAACAAATACCAAAGGATAGTTTAAAAGGTGTAATGATACCTCGTTCAGCGTCTAAATCAATTCTCTGTGTGATAGAATTGATTTTTTGAATGATTTCATTTTGATTCTTATGTTCTAAAATAGCAATGTAAATATCAGCTTGATATTTGAATAGAGAATCAAAAGGGAGAACTTTTTTAAATATTTTTGGAATATATTGTAAAATGGAATCTCCGATATCCGTACCATATATAATATTAATACCTTTAAATTTATCAATATCAAATACGACAAGTGATTTATTTTTCTTTTGACTTGGAGTCATATTATTAAAATATAGTTTTAAATATTCATAATTTTTTTCATGAGTTAAATCGTCAACAAATGCAAGGGAAGAAATTTTTTTCTGATATTTTGTATAAGCACGAAACGATAAAATACCCATAATGAGAACTCCACTGTATAATAAAACAATACCCCAAAAAATGGTTTGATTAATAATCCGTGTATTTTTATATAAATATTGTGTTGGTACATAAGAAATCAAATACCAATCATTGATTCCTGTCTTTTCATAATAAGCAGTATAGTTTTCATTTCGATAATCAAAATAAATATAATTGTCTTCAATAGAAGGTGTTGCATTTTGAAGTGCTTGTAGCATTTCATTTTGATTTTGAAGAAATCGATAAAAAGGATCTGTTTTATCATAAGAAGAAGTCGTTCTATCGTAGTTAGTATTAGTAGGTGCTGAAACAATTGTTCCTTCACTATCGATTACAAGGGTATTTCCGTGTCCATCAAAGGAAGTAATATTTAAAAGAGATGAAAAATCTTTTGATGAATAACTTGCTGCTAGTATCATCTCAACTTGATTATCTACATAAATAGGAGCTGTAAAAATATTTAGAAACCTTGTTTTATCTTTACTAAGATAAGTTTCTGAAATTGAGCTAATACCTTTCATTCCATCTTTATAATAATCATAGCCACCTACATAGATTCTTTTATCTAAAGAGGTATAACAAAATCCATCTTTATCGATAATTCCTATATCATAGAAATTATATGGTGTTACATACTTTTCTAAATCTTTAAGAAGGGTAGGAATATCAAAGTCTTTATTCTGTTGAATCTGGGAAGCTAAAGCCTGGAGTAATTGTTTTTTGGATAAAATATCATGATTGAGTGTAATGACATTTTGAGAAGAAACATTTTTCAATGTCAACTTTGCTTCACTGCGGATCATATTTTTTAGACGGTTATTGTATCCAAAAAATATGATAACTGTAAAAATCAGGATACTAAACAATAAAAGAGCAATAGAAAAACCTAATTTTTTCTTATCTTTTTTGTTAAAGTTGGATATATTTTGCATAAAATTTCGACTCCTCAAATATAGTATACAATCTACCATAAATGAATTTATTATATATAACATTGATAGTATTGAGTGTTTCTATTAACATCATAGATAGGAGTAGTATCTATTTTCTTGCTATATTGTAACGTAAGAAATAGATTCTGTCTATAGGTATTTGAAAATAAAAATGAGCGTCATGATAGGGTGTTATCATAGATACAACATACTATTTATTATGTTGTTGAAATACCAAAGTATTTTGTAAATTCTTAGGTTAGAACATAAGAAA
>JADIML010000259.1 GCA_017694765.1 Candidatus Scybalomonas excrementavium | reverse complement strand
GGCACAGTTATCTGTGGATTTACTCGTGCAATTGAGAAATAAGGCATTAGAGTCTTATAATGAGTTGATTCGTATGAGTATCTAAATGCTTATATAGTATAAAAGTTTTATTATAATGTTATAACGATATGTTGTCTTATAATAAGAAAGGGAGCTGAAAATAGAATAAGAGATGGGAAATGCATTCGAAAAAGTAAAAGAGATATTAGGCAAATTAGGAGCAGGAACGAAGAAGCTTATTATCTTTGTATTACTTGCTGTAATATGTTTTGCTGTTGGCGTAGCTTGGATGCTGAATAACAAACCATATGCAGTGTTATTTAGTGGTGTTAGTAGTGATGAAGCCTCTCAAATTATAGGAAAGTTAAAAGAAGATGGTATTAGTTATCAATATGAGAGTAATGGAGATATTTTAGTACCAGAAGATATTTTAGAACAAACGAAAGCAGATCTAGTATATGAGGGCTATCCAAAAAGTGGATTTACATATAGTACATTGTTGGATAACGTTGATATGATGACAACGGATTCGGATAAGGAAACTTATATTTTATACGAATTACAAGATAGAATTGGTGCAACAATCTGTTTATTCAATGGTGTAAAAGATGCTAAAGTTACATTATCTGTAGCAAAAGAGGATATCTATGCGTTAAGTGATAACTCTGTTACGAAGAGTAGTGGTGCTGTTACTGTTATTATGCAAGATGGTGGTTCTCCTTCTGAAAAACAGGTAGAAGCAATTCAGCGCTTAGTTTCTAAGGCTGTGCCAGAAATGGCAATGGAAGATGTCGTTGTTATCGATGGCAATGGAATTGAAGTTTCTAGTAATCTTGGAAGTGAGAATACTGCAACGAGCAGTGAAGGAAATGAAATTGCACAAGAGTTAGAGAATAAAATACAAAATAAAATTTTAAACATTTTAACGCCTATTTATGGAACTGGTAATGTTAAAGTTGCAGTTAAAGGTAGCGTTAATATGGAAAAATTGCTTCGAGAAACCATAGAGTACACAACTCCTGATAAAATCAATCGACAGGATAAAACAGGAATTATATCAAATGAAACAAGCAGTTCAGAGTCTTCTACAGGTGGAACAAGTGTAGGTGGTGTTGCAGGTACTGATAGCAATTCCGATATTTCAGAATATACTGTAGACGAAGAAGGAAATGCCAATAGCACTTATGAAAGCAATGCGATTACAAAAGAATATTTGGTAAATCAGATTAGAGAGCAGTCTGAAGTCATGCCGGGTGTGTTAGAAGATGTGACAATTTCAGTTGTTATTAATGGAACAAACTTTGGTGGGCTTACAGAAGAACAAGTGATTAGTCTGATTGGAAATGCGAGTGGTATCACTGGAGAAGATAAAAATGATAAAGTTATGGTAGCTAGTGTACCATTCTATGGTAGCAATGTTGTAGAAGAGGAAGAACCTGATACAACGAATGAACCACAGACAGAAATCATAGAAGCGATGAAACAGCTTCCACTTTGGGTATATGCTGTAGTTGGTGGTCTTTTATTACTTCTTATCATAATCTTACTTGTCGTATTCGCAAGAAGACGTAGAGTAGATGAAGAGGTTGAAGAAGAAGATGAGGAGCTCATAGACGAGGAAGAAGAGCTTGAAGACGAGGCAGAGGAAGAGGATACGATAGAAGAGGAAGAAGATATTGTAGAAGATGTAAGACTAGAATTTAAAAATGAACGAGGTGTTGAACTTCGAGATAATATTCGAGATTTTACAGAGCAAAATCCAGAGGTTGTGGCACAGCTTATTAAAGACTGGTTAAGTGGAGGTGAGGAAGATTAGTATGAGAATGAATGATTTAACTTCACCACAAAAAGCAGCGGCTGTAGTCGTATCACTAGGAACAGAAAATGCTTCGGCTATTTATAAATATTTAAGTCAAGAAGATATTGAAAAATTGACCATTGAGGTTGCAAAACTTGGGCATTTATCTGCAGAAGTTACAGAAGATGTGCTATCTGACTTCTATAAAGGTTGTTTGACCCAAAAAATGGTTACCGATGGTGGAATGGAATATGCGAAAAATGTATTACAAAAAGCCTTTGGAGACAATGCTGCCAATGCTTTATTAGAGCGAGTACATCGAACATTACAGCAACGTTCTTTTGGTTTTATTAGAAAGAGTGATACGAAGAGTTTATATTCTATTTTATCAAGAGAGAGAGCACAAACCATTGCTCTTGTATTATCGTATATTGATTCTGAGCAAGCAGCTGAAATTATTTCAGATTTGCCAGAGAGAAAGCGGTTACAAGTAGTAGAAGCGATTGCTAGAATGGAAAGTGCTTCTCCAGAAGCAATTAAAATTGTAGAAGCAGAGATTAAGAGAAAATTCTCTGGTATTGTTACAACAGACTTTACAGATATTGGTGGTGTAGATTACATTGCTGATGTTATGAATCATCTCGATCGAGGAAGCGAAAAATATATCTTCGATGAACTTGGTAAGCGAGATGGTAAGTTGGCAGAAACAATTCGTAAGAAAATGTTTGTATTCGAAGACATTACTACATTGGATAATCGTTCTATCCAAAGATTTATTCGCGAATGTGATATGCGCGATCTTGTATATGCTCTTAAGAGTACGACACCACAGATCAAAGAAGCTCTCTTTGCTAACATGTCAACACGTATGGCAGAGAGCGTACAAGCTGACTTAGAAATCTTAGGAAATGTTAGATTGCGTGAAGTGGAAGAGGCACAACAAAGAATTGTGGCTAAGATTCGCCAGTTAGAAGAACGAGGAGATATTATTATTAATAAAGGTGGAAAGGATGATATAGTTGTCTAGTATTATTAAAGATGTTGGACAAAGAGAGATTTCCCTTTATGAATTTAAGCAAGCCTATGAAAAAGAAGAAGAGCCAATCATACAAGAAGAGTTGTTTGGTGAAGAGGAAGCATTATTTGCAAGAGAAACGGCAAACCAATATATCGAAGCAGCAAGAGAAAAAGCAGCTAAAATTTTAGAGTCTGCTAAAGTAGAAGCAGAGCATTTGAAAAATAGTGCGTATGAAGAAGGCAAGAGGCTTGGATATGAAGAAGGCTATGAAAATGGAACAAAACAAGCATACCTTGATCATGAGGAAGAGTTAAAAAAAGAGATAGAAGATTGGACAACAGAATTACAAACAATTACAGAAGATGTAAGGCATGCAAAAGATCATTGTATGGAGCAGTATATTGATGACATTAAGGCTGTAACGATTGCTGTTGCTGAAAAGATTATTCAAACGAGCTTGAAGTCGAGTGGAGAAATTATAAAGCGAATGATTATTTCAGCAACAGATAAATTGAAGAAGACAGAATGGGTCAAGATTTATATTGCACGTTATGATTATGAGAAGTTACTTGAAGTAGATAGCTTATTAGCGAGTGAACTTTCTTATTTATCCGATAATATTAAATTAATTGTGATGGATAAAGAAGAGCAAGGAACTTGTATTGTAGAGCTTCCAGGAGAGATTATTGATATTAGCGTTCCAACACAGTTAGAAAATATAAAAGATATTATTAATAATGCAAAAGTATAGCAAGGAGGAATCAAATGTTTCAAAACCTTCCGAGCTTAATTATGAAGTCAGATACTGTAAGTCATATAGGAAAAATTGAAAATATTGTCGGAATGGCAATTGAAGCCTCTGGAGGTAGAGCCAGTATTGGAGATATTGCTTATATTTATAATGAAGAAAAAAGAGAGCAAATTCCAGTAGAAGTTGTTGGATTTAAAGAGGATAAAATTCAGCTTATGGCATATGAAAGTATGAGTGGGATTTCATCAGGGAGTTTTGTAAGGAATACAAAAAAGAGATTGAAAATTCCAGTTGGAGAATTTCTTAGAGGAAGAATTATTGATGCAATGGGAAGACCGATGGATGGTTTAGGACCTTTTGAATCAGAACGATACTATTATGTAGAAAGTCCCAAAATCAATCCATTAGATCGTCCGCCCATTGATGAACAGTTAGAATTTGGTGTTAAAGCGATAGATGGGTTAAATACCATTGGAAAAGGACAGCGTATCGGTATTTTTGCTGGTAGTGGTGTCGGAAAGAGTACATTGCTTGGAATGATTGCCAAAAATGTGAAGACAGATATTAATGTGATTGCGCTTGTTGGAGAGCGTGGTCGCGAGGTTCGAGAGTTTATTGAAAAAGATCTAGGACCAGAAGGATTAAAGCGTTCGATTCTAGTCGTTGCAACTTCGGATCAACCAGCGATGCTTCGTATGAAATGTCCGATGGTGGCAACAACGATAGCAGAATATTTTAAAGATCAAGGAAAAGATGTTCTGCTTATGATGGATTCTTTAACACGTTTTGCGATGGCACAAAGGGAGATTGGGCTTGCCATTGGAGAACCACCAGTTGCAAGAGGATATACCCCTTCGATTTATGCAGAGTTTCCAAAGCTACTAGAGCGTAGTGGAAAGTTTAAAAATGGTTCTATTACTGGTGTTTATACCGTCTTAGTAGAAGGGGATGATACGAATGAACCAGTAGCCGATACTGTTCGAGGTATTTTAGATGGACATATCGTGCTTAGTCGTAAACTTGCAAATGCCAATCATTTCCCGGCGATTGATGTCAATGCGAGTATTTCTCGTTTGATGAATAATATTGTTTCAGATGAACATAAGAAGTTAGCATCTAGTATGCGTGATATTTTGAGTTTATATGAAAAGAATGTAGATTTAATTTCCATTGGTGCATATAAGAAAGGAACAAATCCTAAGTTAGATATGGCAATTTCTAAAATTGATCAAGTGAATGAATTTCTAAAACAAGAAATTCGTGGTAATTTCACTTATGAGCAGTCAGTGCAAAAAATGCGAGAAATTTTACAGTAGTGTGAGGAAGATTTTAATAGGGAGTGAATGAAAGTTATGAAAAAGTTTTCCTTTAGTCTAGAAACTGTGTTAAACTATAAAGAGCAAGCACTTGGAAATTTAAAAAATGAGCATGCTCAATGTTTACAAAAAGTAAGAAAACAAGAACAAGTCATAGAAGACTTAAGAGATTCATCGAAAAAGACAGCAAGGGAACTTAGAGATTCCACATTGGCTGGACAAAATATTAATTTTATTCGTCATGTGGGACTTTACTTAGAGAGAATGGAAGAAAAAATCAAAGAAGAATCCGAAATCTTACTAAAGTATCGCCAAGAGGAATCAAAGAAGCGAGCAGAAATGATAGTTGCAAAGCAGGAACATTCTTCTTTAGAGAAACTAAAGGAAAAAAAGCTAGAGCAGTATGAAGCTCAAGTGCAAAAAAAAGAAGAAGAGTTTATCGAAGAATTTGTTATGAATCAACGGTTACTTGCTCGATAGAAAAAGGATAGGGGGTATGAGTATGTTGCAATCTGCAACGTTAAAAAATGCTAACATATCGAATAATGCTTCTACACAAAAAAAGGGTATGAAGTCAAAAGATATGGGTGACGTATTTGATCAAATGATGTTAAAACATCAAGGGAAAATAGATAATAGCGATCAAACTTCAGACCAAAAGGAAAGTACACAAATAAAGAATGATACAAAAGAAACGAAAATAGAAGTAGAACAGAGTGATAAAACAGAAGAAGCACAAACAAGAGAGAGTGCAGAAAATTTGTTACATTTATATACCTTTTTCAATCAGAATGAAACAATACAAGTGTCTATGCCTAGGGATAATAATTCAGATAGTTTCGTGGAAGAAAGTTTAAATATAGGATTAGACGTAAGTGTTTCAGAAGAACAGGCTGTAACAGATGTTACAAATATGGTAGATAGTCAGATGGCTATTGATCCTGTAAGCCCAAGTATCGTTATGAAGGAAGATGACTCTAATACAAATCAAATTGAGAGAGTTCTTGGACAACAAAAGGAGAACTTTGGAGAGAGTATATTGACACAAGATACGGACATAAAAGAGGAAGGTCTTGCCAATTCTAAAGATATGATACATAATATAGAAGAACAGACAAATGAGAGCGAAACTGTAAGGAAAGAAGAAACTCCTTATCAAGAAGATAATGTGAATTTCAATCGTTCTCAGTTAGCTCCGTTACATACAAGGAACGTTGAACAAAATCAGGTGTTAACTGGAGTGGAAAATCAGGAAGGCATTGTAACGATATCAGTTCCACAAGTAGAAAAATTACCAGAACAATTAATAAATCAATTAGAAAGTCTTCGATTACAGGAAAAAAATGAATTTGAAATTCAGTTAGAGCCTGCTAATTTAGGTAAAATAGCGATGAAAATATCATACGATCAAGGGAAGGCAAGTATTTCGCTTGTTTGTTCCAATAGTATGACAGCAACATTATTAACAAGTCAGGCAGAACAGATGGGGCAACTGATGGAGAAACACTTAGGAGCTCCAACAGAAATTCTAGTGGATCAACAAGAAAATAGAAGCTGGCAAGAAGATAATCAGAATCAAAGACAGAGTCAAAATAGTCAGCAACAAAAAGAAGAACAAGAGCGTAGATATTATGAAGCGCTACAGCATAGAAATCGTGAGGATTTTTTACAACAGTTAAGAATTGGATTAATTTAAAAGTCAACTTAAATTGTCTCATGCAATATTAAAATTTTTCATTTCCTATAGGAATGAAATCGAGTAAGGAGGTACAAGATGTCCACAATTTCAAATATTAGTAATTATGCACGTACAACAAGTACATCGAATGATTATAGTCTGCAAACGAATAAGACAACAGGAAAAAGCACCTTAACAATGGATGACTATTTTCAATTATTAGCAGCACAGTTACGGTATCAAGACTCTAGTAATCCTATGAGCAATAGTGAAATGATGGCACAGCTTACACAGATGGCGACAATTGAGGCAATGAATACATTATCTCAAGTGAGTACAACAACATATGCTGTTGGTATGGTTGGAAAAGAAGTAGAAGTTGCTGTTGCTAATCAGACGACTGGCGAAGTGACAAGACAGCAAGGTGTTGTAACAGGTGTTAGTCTTTATGGTGATTCTCCAATGGTTTATGTGGATGGTATTCCGTATAGCTTATCAAGCATTATGGTAGTTGGAAATACAAAAGAAACGACTAATGATAGCACCAATAATGGAACCAATCATGATACAAATAATAATATAGATAGTAGTAAAGAAGATGCTACGACTTCAACAGAGGTAACTAACAGTTAATATAAATCTATAAATATCTATAAAAATATAGAAGTTATTCATAGATTATGATACAATCTTATTGAGGTGA
>JADIML010000258.1 GCA_017694765.1 Candidatus Scybalomonas excrementavium | reverse complement strand
CCCCCCATGCCTTACTCGTCGGCAGCGTCAGATGTGTATAAGAGACAGTTATTACTCCTATTATATTATTTTTCTAAATCCTTTGCTTTATTCTTAATACAATCCCCAGAACTTTTTCAATAATCTCCCTATATTTCACTCATATTGTACTATTATAAATGAATATTTATAAATTAATTTGTATCCCGAAATCAACCTTCATTTTTCACTAATATGACCTATTATAACAGATACTATTAGGAAAATAAAGTATCAAAGTGATCAGATTTTAATGAAAATTAACAGAATTAATCCTTCATTTTTATTCTTTTTCTGATTTAATTTATATTTTATAAACACTGTCTATTAATATGTTTTATTTTGTGTTTAAGAAAAATAAATTTTGTGTTTTTCTTACTTCTTTCTCCATTATTTTACATGGAATTTTTATCCTATTTTCTTTTTTCGCAATTTTTTTATGCTCTCATTTTTCGTTTCTTCTTCTATTTCCACTGTGCTAGAAAAAGACTTGCAATTCCCCCTACACTGGTCGCCAACAAAGCACCTTTTAATGTATATCTTGTATGCTTTACCTTTGTCACCATATAATAGACAGACATTGTATAAAATACCGTTTCTGTACAACTCATCATAATGGATACGATACGTCCTTGTAAAGAATCCGTTCCAAACTGCTTAAAAATATCAAAAACCAGACTATTTGCGGCAGATGCTGAAAATAAACGAATGATAAAAACTGGCACTACTTCAAAGGGAATATGTAAGATAGAGCTTACTGGCTTTAAGCCTAGACTAAGCAATTCCAATGCCCCTGATGCACGCAACATTCCTACGGCTATCATAAGCCCTAAAATAGTAGGCATAATCCCAATGACTGTCTTAAAGCCTTCCTGACTCCCCTTTATAAAATCATCATAAACTTGTGTTTTATTTAATAATCCATATGCTACAAGATAAAATATAAGCATTGGAACAAAAAAATCTGAAAAATATAAAACCCATTTCATATCACCTATCTCCAATCTACTTTCTTATATATTTTTATTTATTACTTCTACTATGACTTCTATGCTTAATTTCTACTTCTTTTTACTTGTCTGGTCTATATACAAATGTTATAGTATATGTAATATATTATAGAAACGAGGTTTTCACTATGTATACTTTTCCTTCTCTTTCTGATACCATCAAAGAACAATTTTCTATTGCATCTTTTCTTTATAAAGAACAAAATGAAATGGATGACACCTTTTATCTTTGTGAAACAAACTATCCTTGCTTACTATTTCCAATAAATGGTAATCTATCTCTATTTTCTTCTGCCTTTACACAAAAACAATTTCTGTTAGAAAAAGAACAAGCTATTCTATTACCTGCTCATTCTGGATACGACTTACATTCCACAACTTCTTGCTCTTTTTTTTACCTCACTTTCTCTGGTTCATTGGCTCATACCCTATTAACAAAAGCCTTACAACATGGAAACTATATTAACGGCAATGATTATTTTTTCATTCAAAAAGATATCAAACAAATCGTTTCTTGTTTAGACACGAAAGAGCCTAATCAAGAAGAACTAGAAATTTTATGTTTTAGCCTACTAACGCACCTATCCAATCATACAACAGATACATCTACGCTTTCTTATCCTCCTCTTGTTTGTGCTGCAATCAGCCTTATGGAAGAAAATTATATGTATCTTTATGGAATTGAAGAATTAGCAACCCAACTAGAAGTAAGTAAAAATCATCTCATCCGACTTTTTCAGAGTTCTCTTAAAATGTCACCTTTACAATACTTAACCTCTATTAAAATAAAACACGCGAAACTCCTTTTAGCAAGTGGGGAACCTTCCCTTGAACTCATTGCGATCTCATGTGGCTTTTCAGGTGCTGATTATTTCCGTAAAGTGTTCAAAAAAGAAACGGGTATCTCACCCAAACAATATCAGAGTCAACAAAATACTTCCATTACTACTTCTTTACCAAATGAACTCTATTTATAAATTTAAGTTCGCCGCTTCCATTTTGCATACAAAACTCCTACAACAGTAGAAATCATTGTGGCAATCAATGCTGGAATAATAATAATCGATGGAGTAGGTGAACCATATTGACTCCGATATCCAATCATATTAATAGGGATTAATTGAAGAGATGAAATATTTAAAATTAAAAACATACACATATCATCACTAGCCTCTTTTTGATATCCATTTAACTTATCAAGTTCCTTCATAGCCATTAATCCAGATGGTGTTGCTGCCCATCCAAGACCAAACATATTGGCAATAATATTTGTTGCAATATAAGCACTGGCTTTATGTCCTTTTGGAATTGTAGGAAACATCCACTTCATTATCCCACCTAATTTTTTTGATAGCATATTGACTAATCCTGAACTTTCTGCAACTTTCATAAATCCAGACCACATGCCTACAACACCTAACATAAAAATACAAAGCTCGATTGCTTCTTTTGCTGAGTCTAAAAAAGCTATATTCACCTGTGCCATTGTTCCTTGAAATGAAGCTGTTACAATGGCAATTAAAATCATAGCTCCCCAAAGTAAATTTAACATAAGACTTCCCTTTTTCTTTTTCCTTAATATATATGACAAAAAAACCTGTTCCATTCTTGAATTTCAATAGGAACAAAGACAACACATTATAAAAATAACTCATTAAGAGGAATTTCCTATCATGCAAAAAAGCTATCATAAGAAAATCTTATGATAGCCTAAATATTTTTTATTTCTATTTATTCAACTACTTTTAAACCAGCTAATCTTACAAGTTCTAAGATAGATTGTTTTGATACTTTTTTCCCACAGTATTCTACTAAATCTTCCATTTCACCTGTAAATATATCACTTGGATTATATTTTGTTAAAATAATTTTATCATCATCTACGAAAATTTCTAATGGATCACGTTCATTTACATTTAGATTACGTCTTAATTCAATTGGCAATGTGATTCTGCCTAATTCATCGAGTTTTCTTACAATGCCCGTACTCTTCATCTTTTCTTTTTCCTCCTTATTCTACGAATTATTATGATACCAAAAAAAGATAACATAGTGGAAAAAGAATGTCAATCATAAAAATCCCTTATTTTTCCTATTAAAAAATAGAAACTATTATGAGTTTAAGCCAAGAACTCACTTCTTTACTCCCTATTTCCCTCTTCTAGTAATTTTTGGTAAACCTCTCTTTTTGAGATTCCTCGATCTTTTGCCATTCGTTTCATCGCCGACTTTTTATCTTGTCCAAGTTCCAAATAATATTCTAAGTGTGATGTGAAACTCATAGATAAGAAAGATTCTTGTTCTTGCTTTATTAACTCTTCTTTATTAGCACCTTCCATGACTAAGACACATTCTCCTTTCGGATCTTCCTCTTTATAAAATTCCAAAATACCGGATAATGTTGTTAAAAAAGCTGTTTCATGTTTTTTCGTCAGTTCTCTGCAAAGCGTTACCTTTCTATCTCCTAATACCTCTAACAATTCTTTTACTGTTTTTAATAATCGATGAGGTGCTTCATAGAGAATCGTTGTTCGCGTTTCTTCTTTTAATTCTTCTAAAATTAGCTTTCTCTCTTTTTTATCTGCTGGAAGAAATGCTTCAAAACAAAATCTTCTCGTTTCTCTCCCAGACATTGTAAGTGCAGTAATACAAGCACAAGCTCCCGGAAGAGAAGTTACTGTAATGCCTGCTTCATGAGCTTTTTGCACAAGCACCTCTCCTGGATCGGAAATACCCGGTGTCCCTGCATCTGTTACAACTGCTATATGTTGTCCTTCCAATAATTTTGTCACTAAATAATCGGCTTTATCATACTTATTAAACTCATGATAACTCGTCATAGGTGTCTTAATTTCAAAATGATTTAATAACTTAATCGTATGTCTTGTATCTTCTGCTGCAATTAAATCTACTTCATGTAATACTCGTACAACACGATATGTTATATCTTCTAAATTGCCAATTGGTGTCGCACATAAATATAATGTTCCTGCCATCTTTCTTTATGCCACTCTCCTTTCGATCTCTTTGTCTTCTCTTATCACTATTCAATCTCTTTATTCCATTGGTTTTTCTGAATTGATTCCATAAATTTTATAGATTTCCTCTGTATATGTTCCATCTTTTTCATAGACAATAAGTGGCGACTCTACTTGTATTCTAGATTTTCCTCCTTTTACAGCCTCTATCATTACCATATTGGGTTCTTTATCCACATAAGGATAGACAAGCCTCATTCTCTTTGGTTCCATCTTGTATTGTAATAATAATCCCACAATTTCTGCTAATCGAAATGGTCTATGAATTAAATAAAAACTTCCCTTTTGTTTCGTTAATTTAGCCCCTTCTCGTATCACATCTTCTAATGTACATAAAATCTCATGTCTTGCAATGGCTTTTGGAAGCTCTGGGTTTGTAATTCCATGATTAGAATTCATATAGGGGGGATTACATGTAACAATATCAAAAGAAGAGGCTTTCATTAACTTGGAAGCCTCTTTGATATCCCCTTCTACCACTTGAATCTTATCTTGAAGACCATTTAACTCTACACTTCTTCTGGCCATATCTACACTTTCATGTTGGATTTCTAAAGCGACAAATTGCTCTCCTTTTTCCTTTGCTTCCAAAAGAATCGGGATAATTGCTGTACCAGTTCCCATATCAAGAACATTTGCCCCTACTTTTCCTCTTACAAAATCAGATAACAGCACTGCATCCATTCCAAAACAAAATCTCTCTTGACTTTGTATAATCTGATACCCTTTAATATGGAGTTCATCGATTCTTTCATGATCTAAAAGTTGTACTTTCATTATAATTTTGATTTTCCTTCCTGACGTTCTAACTCTTCTAACGCCTTTAACTCTTCATCAGAAATATGAATCCGTTCTTTTTTCTTCTTTGGTTTAAATGTCAATTCGTCTGCCAAATATTCTTTAATATCTTTATCACCATTTTCATCTGTTACAATTACTTTTATCTTCTGTCGTAAAACATTGATACTATGCACTTCACCAGAACATCCATCCATTGTTTTTACAATATCTCCAACATTTGGAAGTCTATCATTTAAATATTCATATGTCTCTTGCTCATTTTTTAAACAGCACATAAGTCGCCCACAAACACCTGAAATTTTTGTTGGATTTAAAGATAGATTTTGTTCCTTTGCCATTTTAATGGATACTGGTGCAAATTCTGATAAATAGGAATGACAACAAAGCACTCTACCACAGATTCCAAGCCCTCCAAGAATCTTTGTCTCATCACGAACTCCTATCTGTCTTAACTCAATCCTTGTTTTAAATACAGCTGCTAAATCTTTCACTAACTCACGAAAATCAATTCTTCCATCTGCTGTAAAATAAAACAATACTTTATTATTATCAAATGTGTACTCTGCATCGATTAATTTCATTTCCAACCCATGTTTTCGAATTTTTTCATGACAAATTCGCATCGCTTCTTTGCTTTTTCTTTTATTTTCTTTTTGAATCTCATTATCTTCTTCTGTTGCAATACGAATAACAGGCTTTAGTGTACTAATCACTTTTTCCTTTGTGATTTCCCTTCTGCCAATTACAACTGCACCATACTCAATTCCACGTGCTGTTTCTACAATAACACTTTGTCCTACTTCAATTTGCATATCTTTTGGATCAAAAAAATAAATTTTTCCAGTTTCTCGAAACCGAACACCAATTACTTCTACCATAATAACAATTCTCCTTACTAATTTTCCTTTATTGCCAACCAAAGTAATTCCATTGCTAATTCAAAATTAACATTTGCATAAAGCCTTACTTTTGCTCTCTCAATTTCTTCTATAATTGTCTGAATTCCTTCATAAGAACTTCTTGTTGCACTCTCCTTTAGTGCTCTATATTCTTCTTGGTAAATGAGATTATTGGCATTTCTTGTTGCCTTTACCATTAATATATCACGATACCACATCAATATAAAATCTAAATAATCATATACTTGTAACTTATACTGCACTAATTCTTTGCTTTTTGTTATCAGTTCATAAACTTCCATATTTTTTACGGATTTTAATAACTGAATACAATCATTTTTAATCGATTGAAACTCTTCTGATGTAGCGACTTTTATCGCTTTTCCTACATTTCCCATTGCAAAAGATGTGCTAAAGTCTGCTTTTTCTTCTTCAATTCCTAAAGAAAGTAAATGCTTTTTAATCTTTTCATCTTGCACAGGCTTTATTTGAAGCAATACACATCTCGATAAAATGGTAGGAAGTATTTTTCCAATATTTGTAACCAACAAAATAATAATTGCATATGTCGGAGGCTCTTCAATTGTCTTTAAAATTGCATTTTGTGCTTCCGTTGTCATCTTTTCTGCTTCATCTACAATATACACTTTATATTCACTGCTATATGGTTTTACTTGAATACTTCCATTTATTTGTAAACGCACATCATCAATCCCAATGGAAGCTGGCTTTTCATGGCTTACATAGATAATATCTGGATGATTTCCAGAGTCCACTTGCATACACGATGTACATTGATTGCAAGGCTCGTTTCCTTTTTTCTCACATTGTAATGTCTTAGCGAATACAGTAGCTATCATCTTCTTTCCACTATCATAATCTCCTTGTATCAGATAAGCATGAGATACCTTCTTCATTTGTATTGCATGCTTCATATGCTCAATGAGTTGCTCATGTCCAACTATATCATGAAAATCTGCCATAACTTACCCTCGCCTTCTATGAAAATATTCGCATTGAAACTATTTGTAATAAAAAATTTTACTTTTTATCGCATACTGTTTTTTATCTATTTTTTATAACAAACTCTAATTGTTTTTTGATCGCTTCATGAATCTCTTCTACAGATAACATTGCATTTATCGTTTTAATTCTATCTGGATTGCGCTTTGCTAATGTGCGATATCCTTCACATACTTTTTTATGAAAATCCATTGTTTCTAATTCCATTCGATCGAGTTCTGTTTGATTTTTCTTTCTTCGAATTCCTTCCTCTGCTTCTAAATCTAAATGGATCGTAAGATCTGGCCAAATTCCTTGTATCGCATATTCATTTACTTCATATACAGTATCCACACCTAAATTTCTTGCAATTCCTTGATAAACAGCTGAAGAATCTACATATCGATCACAAATAATTACTTTTCCTTCCTCTAATGCTGGACGTATCACTTCGTGAACAAGCTGTGCTCTTGCTGCAGAATATAAAAGCATTTCTGTTACTGCCCCCATCTTACTATTCTCCTTATCAAGAATAAGATGACGTATTTTCTCACTAATCTTCGTTCCACCTGGTTCTCTCGTTAAAATACATGAAAAACCTTTTTGTTCTAAATATTGTTTTAATAACGAAATCTGTGTTGTTTTTCCAGCACCATCTGGTCCTTCTATGGATATTAATATTCCTTGCATCTTAAAATCCTCTTTCTGCTTTTATCGTATCCTTTAACATCTATCATGTTCTTTGTATATTTTTATATATTATTATATATTATTTATACATTTTTGTATATAGACTTTCACCTTAATTTCTATTTGCTCATTTTATTGATTCTTTATTGAGCCATATCATAGCTATTTTATTTTAACATGAATCCGAATAGAATCATAGGAATACTTTCTTCTATATAGTTTCTAAACTACTTCTACACAGCTTCTAACAACTATTATTGAAAAAAAGGTAACTAATCGATTCCTAATCTTCTTTCAAAACTAATATATGATAATTATCTCCTGCTTCTTCAATACCTTTTACATAAAATCCTGACTTTTTATACTGTAAAATACGCGCTATATGCTCTTCTTCAATCACTTCTCCCGGAACAAGAATCGGATTTCCCGGTGGATATAAATAAATATAACTACCACACACTTCATTTTTACATTGTTCTAATGATATATAATGAGATTTCTTTAAAGATGCTTCATATGGACGATACTTTCTTCGATATTCTTCTTTCTCTACTTCTATATCGTCATCTCTTACTTCCTCTTTCTCTATCTCTATCTGATTCACTTCCACTCTCTGATTTGCTCTTACTTTCATATGAATACAATCATTCTTATCTAGTTCCAAATGAATCATTTGATCCAGCTCATAAAGTGCATCATAAAGATGCTCAAACCCTTCTTTTGTATCACATATCGTAGAAATGGCAAGGATATAATCTCTTTCTGACATCTCCATTTGTATCTTGTATTGGTTTAATAAAATATCACTAATCTGATTTCCTGTCCATTTTGTACTATGAAAAAATAATACAAGTTTACTAATATCTAAGTCATGCCCTCCATAACGTTCTATATCCTCTTTCTTTAACAATGAGATATGCCTTAATTGATTTATTTTTTCTCGATATTGCACAAGTCTTTCATAATACTGTTTAAATTCTTTTTTATTTTCTACGCCATAATAAATAGAATACTCAATCCCTGCCATTAATAAATAGGATGGACTACTACTTTGATACATACTAATCCATTCTTGCACGATGTGAGGAAGTATTCTATTCGAACATATATGTAACAACGCTGTCTGTGTAAAAGCTGGCATTGTCTTATGTAAACTTTGAATTACAATATCCGCTCCTTGCTTGATTGCACTTTTAGGAAAATAATCGCAAAATGGAAAATGTGCTCCATGAGCTTCATCCACAATTAATGGAATATTATGTGGATTTATTAACATTTTGATACGTTTTATGTTGATAACAATTCCCTCATAAGTAGGTGATGTCACAATGACTGCCTTAATATCTTTATGCTCTTTCAATAATTGTTCTAATTTTTCTTCATTGACTCCACCAAACATTTTCTTCTCTTCTATATAATGCAATGGTAAATATACGGGCTCTAAATCTAAAATACGGACAGCATGATAGACAGCCTTATGACAGTTTCTTGTCATAAGTAATTTATCCCCTCTATGACATACAGCAGAAATTGCAGATAAAATGCCTACTGTACTACCATTTACTAAATAAAAAGTCTGTTTTGTTCCATAAAATTCAGAAGCTGCTTTCATAGAATCTCTTAAAATATCTTGAGGATCATTTAAATTATCAAATCCATCTATTTCTGTAATATCAATTTTATATGGATTTTTAATATCATTTTGTAATTGTCTTTTATGTCCCGGCATATGAAAAGGATAAATATTTTCTTCATCATACGCCACTAATTTCTTATACAAATATGGTTTCATTTTTTCATCTCTTTCCTATCATACAAAATCCTATAATACAAAAAAAGCAGGAATATAATTCCTGCTTTCTATTTCATGAGACATCGGGGATTCGAACCCCGGACAACTTGATTAAAAGTCAAGTGCTCTACCAAC
>JADIML010000257.1 GCA_017694765.1 Candidatus Scybalomonas excrementavium | reverse complement strand
ATTAACCAGATTGATTATTCAGAGTTAGAAGACATATATGATACAGACGATGTGATGTACATAGAGAGCATAAGAAGAAGCAAGATAAGAAGTCTTATCATGGTAGCCCATATCGAGAAATGTCTTGAGTTATTAAAGAGAGATTTAGAAAAGAAAGATGAACTTGATAAATACAAAGTGTTTATTGAAATATTAGTGGAACAAAAAACACATGAGGATGTGGCAGAACATAATAATTTATCCGTACCAACAACATACAGATGGGTAAATGAACTATTAAGAAAGATAGGAGTATATCTTTTTGGAGTAGATTCTTTAGCAATAAAATATTAAAAAAAAGATGAAATTTACACGAGAATTTACCCATGATATAATCGTAGCATGGAAAGTTACATATAAGTTTCCAGTGAGGATTTATGTTTGATTTCGTTTCTTCCTGAAGAGGAAAACCACTAATTTCTTAGTGGTGTGGATTCTTAGTTCAGTTGGTTAGAACAGCCGGCTCATAACCGGTATGTCCTGGGTTCAAGTCCCAGAGAATCCATTTCTAGTTTAACTAGAAATGGATTAACTGTCCTTTCGAAATGTGAGTAGAGATTTAGTTTAGTGGTAAAACAGCTGTTATTACAGAAAGCGCAGGTTCGATTCCTGCAATCTTTATTGCTACAGTAAGTAGCGCAGGGAATGAGTACTGCATAGTCATAGTTTTAGACTCCGAAGATTTAGAATTACATCCAAGGGCGATGGTGTATGTAAGGTTCGACTCCTTACACGTCCTATCTCGACTAGTTCGAGAATTACCCCCCAATACAATGTATAGTTTTTTTGTTAACCCCATAAGAAATGAGATACCTTCTCCAAAGAAGTCTGTTAATACGAAAGTGTTAGCAGACTTTTTTGTATAAAAGATAACAGACGAATAATAGAATATGTGTTATAATGTTATAAAAAACTATTTGGAGGGAAATATGGGTGATAACAGAAACAAAATACAACAGATTATAGAACCAGCAGTAGGACCGGTAATGGATATGGTAACAGGCATAGTGTTAGATGGTACAGCTGGAATTTTAGTGCCAGGAGTTGGTAATTTGATTTTATCATATAAACAGCAAAGATCAGAAAAGAATCTTGAAAATTTTATTTCACAAATTGTAGAAAAGCAAGATGAATTTAATGAAAAGTTAAATAAATTGGACTTAGAAAAACTGGAATTGATAACGAAACATTATTTTGGTATTGTGACAGATTATGTACTTGATGTGAAACAGAAAGAAAAAATTAAGTATATGGTAGATGGATATTTATATTTAACAGATTGGGAAGACATAAAAGAAGATCTAGTTCTAATGTATTATGATACCTTAGAAGAACTCAATTTATTAGATATTATCGTGTTAAAAAGCCGTACTTATAAATATGCCTATGATGAAGAAAATAATAAGATTTTAAATTCGTTACTTCCAGGTCAGCTTCATTTGATTTTGGAGAAACTACATAGGATGGGATTAGTAGATAGCAAAAACTCTAAAATCATGGATGATAATTTACAAAACATAATGCAGTACTTACAAGATGTTGAAAAACAAAAGAAAAATACCAAATTGAAATTAAAGAGAGTTTCTCTAAATGATAGTTATAGCCTAACTTCTTATGGAAAAAACTTTTTAGAATTTTTTTTAGAGGAATATAGAAAATAAAGCAAAAAAGAACCACATTTTTTGATGGTTCTTTTTTTATACAAAACAAACGAATGAGAGGTGGTGAGAATTGAGAGAGCTTGCCGAACAAGATTATAGAAACGGAATGAAGTATAAAGAAATAGCTGAAAAATATAATGTTACAATTAATACAGTAAAATCATGGAAAACAAGATATGGTTGGCAGAGAGGAGAAAAGAGTGCGCATACAAAAAATAAAAAAGTGTGCACACAAAAAGGAGGGCAACCAGGTAATCAAAATGCATTAGGACATGGACCACCAACAGGAAATAAAAATGCAGAAAAGTATGGATTCTTTTCTAAGTTCCTTCCAGAGGAAACGCAGGAAATTTTTAGTGCAATTGAACAGGCTAATCCACTTGATCTACTATGGCATCAAATACAGATTGCCTATGCAGCTATTATAAGAGCACAAAAAATCATGTATGTAAAGGACCAGGAAGATAAGACTATAACCAAAATAGGAGAAAAGAATGGAGATACTGTCTATGAGGAACGTTGGGAAGTACAACATGCTTGGGATAAGCAAGGCAAGTTTCTACAAGCTCAAGCAAGAGCACAGTCAGAGCTACGTTCTCTTATAAAGCAATATGATGAGATGTTACATAAAAATTGGGAATTGGCCACAGAAGAACAAAAAGCACGTATTTCATTATTAACCTCTAAACTTAATGTTGGAAATGAAGAAACAGAAGATGACGGCTTCTTAGGTGCATTAGCAGGGAAGGTTGATGATGTATGGAACGGATAAAGAGTGCATTATTTAAGTTTCAACCATTTAGTAAAAAGCAACTAAAGATACTTACATGGTGGATGTCAAATAGTCCTGTATCGGATAAAGATGGAATTATTGCAGATGGAGCGATTCGTTCAGGGAAGACAGTTTCTATGTCCTTATCATTTGCAATATGGGCAATGGAAAGTTTCCAAGGGCAAAATTTTGGTATGTGTGGAAAAACAATCGGTTCTTTTCGAAGAAATGTTTTATTCTGGCTAAAACTTATGCTTTGTTCAAGAGGATACAAGGTAGTAGACCATAGAGCAGATAATATGGTAGAGGTAACAAGAAAAGGAGTTACCAATTATTTTTATATATTTGGTGGGAAAGATGAGCGCTCTCAAGATTTAATCCAAGGGATTACACTTGCAGGGTGCTTTTTTGACGAGGTTGCACTGATGCCAGAAAGTTTTGTCAATCAAGCTACTGGGCGTTGTAGTGTTACTGGTTCTAAATATTGGTTTAACTGTAATCCAGATGGACCTTTTCATTGGTTTAAAACAAATTGGATTGATAAAACTACTGAAAAAAATATTCTATATTTACATTTTACTATGGATGATAATTTGAGTTTGTCAGAAAAAATCAAAACTAG
Organism: Candidatus Scybalomonas excrementavium; assembly: GCA_017694765.1. Classification (GTDB taxonomy): domain Bacteria; phylum Bacillota; class Clostridia; order Lachnospirales; family Lachnospiraceae; genus Scybalomonas; species Scybalomonas excrementavium. Next base: position 1,948 of record JADIML010000257.1, on the reverse strand, counting down.
ATATCGTTCCATGTATACTGGAGTATTCTACAAACGATATATTTTAGGTTTGTGGTGTGTAGCAGAGGGAATTATTTATGATATGTTTGATGCTGTAAAGCATGTAGTAGAAGATTGTACTAAGTTATTAAATAATTATTATGTTAGTTGTGATTATGGTACTCAAAATGCAACAGTATTTTTGCTATGGGCAAAACAGAATGATGGAACATGGGCAGTAATAAGGGAATATTATTACTCTGGTAGAGATGAAGATAAGCAGAAAACAGATAGTGAATATGCAAATGATTTAGATAAGTGGCTAGATGGTATTACACCTCAAAAAATAGTAATTGACCCTGCGGCTGCTTCTTTTATCGCAGAGTTAAAAAAACGAGGATATAGCGTAAAAAAAGCAAAAAATGATGTAATAGATGGTATTCGTTATGTAGGAATGCTTTTGAATGAAGAAAAAATAGTGATACATAATAGTTGCGAAAATACGATAAAAGAATTTAATAGCTATACCTGGGATGCAAAAGCAGCAGATCGTGGAGAAGATAAACCAATCAAACAACATGACCATTGTATGGATGCCCTTAGGTATTTTTGTTATACGATTATTAGAAAACCAAATGGTATTAATATTTTAAAGTAGAAAAGAGGTGAGGATATGGAGTTAGAAGTAATGAAGGAGCTAATTAAAAAGCATAAAGAAGGTCATGCAGATTTTGTATCGAATGCCATAAAATCAGAACAATATTATAAGAACGAAACAGATGTGTTGATTTATAAGAAAAAGAAAGATGAAGAGGGAAATCCAATCAGAAATGCAGATAACCGAATACCAAGAAATTTTCATGGCTTAATTGTAAACCAAAAGGCTTCCTATGCTTTTACAGCACCTCCTCTTTTCGATGTGGGTACTACAAAGAGCAATACGCGAATTGTAGAAGTATTAGGAGATGAATATGGAAAAAATTGTATGGAGCTTTGTGTAAATGCTGCCAACACCTCAATTGGATGGGTCCATTATTGGGAAAGCAAAAATGGTTTTGAATGGGCGGTAGTGGATAGCAAGCAAATAATTCCAGTATGGAGTAAAAAACTCAAAAAAGAATTATTAGGGGTGCTAAGAATTTATACTGAAATTGACGAGACTACTGGAGAAATATATTGCATTTATGAGTATTGGACGGATAGGAAATGCCAATCATTTCGAGCAAAAGGAAATGATATGGTATGCGAAAACCTAGAAATCTACAATATGTTTTTTGATCCATTAACCAATAATGAAACATCGGTATATACTCATGATTTTGGAGAAGTTCCATTTATTCCCTTTAGAAATAACAATATAGGAACGAATGATTTAAAGAATATTAAAAGTTTAATTGATGTATATGATAAAGTGTATAGTGGCTTTATTAATGACCTAGACGATATTCAAGAACTTATTTTTGTGTTATCCGGATATGGTGGTACAGACTTAAATGGATTTCTACAAGACTTAAAAAAATATAAAACAATAAAAGTAGATGCAGACGAGAATAATCCTGGTGTAAGTACCTTAAGTATCGAAATTCCCATTGAAGCAAGAAAAACAGTGTTAGATGTCACAAGAAAAGCTATTTTCGAACAAGGGCAAGGGTTTGACCCACAACCAGAAAATTTTGGTAATCAATCTGGGGAAGCACTGAAATTTATGTATTCTTTGTTAGAAATGAAAGTGGGATTAATGGAAACAGAATTTAAGTTAGGATTTGCAAGATTAATTCGTGCCATATGTAAACATGAAAACATAGAGTGTAAAAGCATTATTCAGACATGGACAAGAACGAGTATAAAAAATGATACCGAACAAGCGCAGATATGTAAAGATTCTATTGGAATTGTAAGTAAGAGAACAATCCTCAAGAACCATCCTCTTGTAGAAGACGCAGATATAGAATTAAAATATTTAGAAGAA
>JADIML010000023.1 GCA_017694765.1 Candidatus Scybalomonas excrementavium | reverse complement strand
AAACTATAAAAAGTCCGATTGATTAGGACTTTTTATTTGTCTGGTATGTATTCTAGTATATCTGAAACAGAGCAGTCAAGGGCATTACAAAGTCTAGCAAGTATGTTTAGATCAATTCTTTGTACTTCATTCTTACATAAAGCATTAATTTGTTTTCGTTCCATTTCTGACCAAAAAGATAGTTTACGTTTACTAATTCCTTTTTCTTCTAGTAATCTATCTAAATGAATTTCTATTTTGCCATAGTTGTAGTTGTGCATTGTCAAATCTCCTTTAATTGTTTTATTAAGTATTGACAATAAGTGTATATATGTTATTTTATTAAAAATAGATTGATTTATCTATGTGGTGATATATCAACATATAATTTACATATAAATGGAGCGGAAAATGGATATAAAGGATAGATTGGAAGAAATGGTTGTGGAATTGGAGTATATTGATAGCGTATTAAATTGTATCTATGATGGATATTTTATGTTAGCCAGCGAGCAAGAAATTAAACTGGAGCGATATGGAAATATGACAGCATTATCTATAAAATTATTGGAGCAACAAAAGGAAAAATTGAATCAAGTAGTGGAAATTTTATATAAAAAAAGATATGATTATAGTAAGTAATTTATTTAGGTAAAAGGAGAGAAATATATGAGTGAAAAAGGAATCTTTAAAAGTTATTTACGTGTATTGCTTAGAGAATTGAAACAATTACAAACAGCTTTGAAAGAAAAAGATTATAATAAAGCAGAAAAATTAATAAATGAGATTATTGAAGATACACAAAAAGGAATTGAAGATTAAAATAGGAAAATTTAAAGAGTGAAATGGAAAAGGAGAAATAGTATGGGAATGACCAAGAAACAGATGAAAGTGTTAATGAGTTGTATTTTTGATGCTATAAAGGAGGCTAGAGAGGAAGAAAATATTGAAGAGAAAAATAAAAAATTAGATAGGATTATTGAAAATTTGCAAATTATATTAGAAGATTAAAGAGAATTTGCAATTGGTGACAAGAGGGGAAAGCATGGCTTTTTTAGAAAGGAGAGTTGTTATGGATAACAAATTACAGGAACAAGAAGAAATAGAAATTTTTGAACAATGTTTGCCACAATTTTTACAAGATGATATAAATGCTTTAGTTGAGGGAGAACGAACAAATTCTACTCTGCTTGACTGTTTGTATTGTGAAGTACAAGCATCAATTAATGTCGCTTTTTATGGTGGAATGATAACAGAGAAGGAAGCAGACTTTTTAAGAAAAAAATATCTAGGATTAGAACGACAAAGACAAGATTAGATATGAAATAAATTTTTTTGACAAAAAAGGTAAAAAAAATGTATTGATAATATAACGCCCTAATAGGGGGTATTAGAGGAGACAGTACCTAGTGGTTTTTAAAGAAAAAATGTGATAAAATTTTTTTGACAAAAAAGGTAAAAAAACCTATTGATAATATAACGCCCTAATAGGGGGTACTAGAGGAGCCAATACCTATGATTTTTTTAAGGGGTTTTAGGGGGGTAAAAGAAAGGAGCAGAGTTGTTATGAGTAAGACAGTGATAAGCTATTTGGAGAATTTTTGTGAGGAAGTAACCTATAAGGAATTTTATCGAGATATATTTCCTAAAGGGGAACTGGAGAAAAAGGGAGTGTATGAAAAGGGAAAGTATAATGGGATCGCTGTAAGTATTTCTGATGATAAAAGGATTAAACGGTATACGATTACTGATGAGTTAGATAAATTGGATGAGATATGTGAGGGGGATGATTTTTGTTTAATGAGTCCAATTTCTTATATAGGGAAAAGTAGGAAAAGTGAAAATGCACGTTTTTTATATGCTTTAACAATTGATCTTGATGGAATTAAGCAGAAATCAGTGGAGAACGGTAAAATTCCTAGTGATAATGGGTATCCGATAGGTATAGCAAATTTATTTTATCAGTTTGATGGTCATGGAGAATCGAATTATCTACCATTACCGACTTATATCGTATCTAGTGGAACAGGTTTGCATTTATATTATGTATTTAAAGAGCCGATTCCTTTGTTTAAAAATATTGTTCAACAATTAGAGATTCTAAAAAAGCGTTTGACGTGGCAGTTATGGACACAAGGTGTTTCTGAATTACAAGATAAGGTGCAATATGAGAGTTTATTTCAAGGCTTTCGTATTGTTGGAACGAAAACAAAAATCGGAACAAGAGCAAGAGCTTTCTTAGTGGATAGAGGAGAAAAAGTTGATATACAGTATTTAAACGAGTTTGTTCCTGAAGAGTATAGAGTAAACCATTTTGTTTATAAAAGTAATTTAACTCTTGAAAAAGCGAAAGAAAAATATCCAGAGTGGTATGAGAAAAGAATTGTTCAAAAACAGCCAAAGGGATCGTGGATTTGTAAGCGTGATTTATATGATTGGTGGAAAAGAAAGATCTATGATGGAGCAGAGGAAGGACATCGATATTGGTGTATTATGACATTGGCGACTTACGCTATTAAGTGTGGGATTAGTCGAAAGGAATTAGAACAAGATGCAATGGGTATGATAGAATTTCTTGATAAAAAGTCTAGTGACGGAAATCCTTTTACAGTCGATGATGTATTACATGCCTTGGAATCGTATAATGATAGCTATATTACGTATCCAATTGATACCATTGTAGCTCGTACAGGTATACCAATTGAAAAAAATAAGAGAAATGGTAGAAAACAAGAGATACATCTATATCTTGCAAGACGTAAAAAGGAAGATTTAAAAATGATAGGGGAACTTGTAAAAGAAGGTAGACCCAGTAAAAAAGAAGTTGTTAGAGAGTATTTAAAAGAGCATATAGAAGCAACAAAAGCAGAAGTCATTCGAGAAACTGGACTTAGTAAGCCAACAGTCTATAAATATTATGAACAGATCAAACAGGAGATTTTGGATATACAAAAGGAGATTGCTCAATTAAGTAAGGAAAAATCATACTGGGATAATAAACTAAGAGGAATCTTGCAAAATCCAAATCAAGATGCTCCTTATGTACGAAATGACAGAAAAACAGTAAGACATACTATTTGGGAGTTTGATATGAAAATTAAAAGGTTAGAAAGGCAATTAGAAAAAAAGATAGAAGATTAAACACAAAAAGACTGGAAGTATATCTCCAGTCTTTTTGTGTTTATATGTATTATTTTTGTTCCATAGCTTTTGAAAAATGAAAAACAATATTGACATTATCAATGAAAAAGTTTATATATTACATATAACGTAACAATATTGAATGTCAATAAAGGAGGAATAAGTATGAATATCAGATTATTTAGTATTATCAAAAAAAGTATGGTACTAATGATTGCAACTATTATGTGTATAGGAATGTATACGGGAGTATATGCTGCAACAAATAGTAATAGTATTTTAGAGCAAGAAATAAAAGAAGCATATTATTTAGAGTACATAAAAATTGCTAAAGAAGTGTCAGAAGAAACAGGACTTGATATTTCTGTTCTTCCTATGAATGAATTTAAAGAAGAAGATTGGAGAACACCAGAAGAATTCCGAAGCTTTATTACAGAAGTTGCTCAATGGGATCTTACTTGTACTATTCTTGAGAGTATACAAACCTATTCTAATGTTACTGCAACGAAAGAAACTACGGTTACAGCTTCAGGACAAAGTCGTACGCTTGCGATCACTGGAAATTTCACCACTTCATTGAATTATGATACAGGACGTCAACATTTTAGTAGTGTTGAATCTGTTACCTCTAGATTGAAAGGAGGTACTGGAACTTGGACTCAAACAGGATATGAATATAAAAGTTTAGATGGAGCAAGAACATGTAGAGTTACAGTGTCAGGAAAATTAAAAATTGCCGGTGCTGTCTTTTCAAATAAACTCGCATCTGCTGAATTTTATTGTAATTCTCAGGGAGTAGTGAGTTAAGAAATATTAACAAAATTTATTTATTGGAAATAATTTTGCATTAGATTTATAGCAATATACAATAAAAATAGGAGAAGATTATCTTCTCCTATTTTTATTATTGTAAAAAAGCTTTTGAAAAAAAATGACCTCTTTTTTCCTGTTCTTCAAGAAATGCCTTTAGCTTTGGAAGATCTTCTTTTTCGATCGGTTTTCCAAGAACACTTTCAACAATAGCACCGATCTCAATTAAACGTTTGGTACGAGCTTTTCTTTGGGCTTGTGATTGTCTAGCTTTAATTGCTTTTTCTTGTGCTTTTAGTTGTTCCATTTTTCTTTGTAGTTCTAATAATTTTTCTTCATCACTTTTTCGTTTTGCCATAATAATCTCCTTTTTATTGTTTGTTTGATAATTTCTTATTTGTTATTGTATCATTTTTATATAGTGGCTACAATTATTTGTTTATATTGTTGCTCATTTACTGCGTAAAGTTATGGCAGATTGACAGAAGAAAAAGAGGAATATATAAGTAGCCATAATAGAGCAACAATACCCGTAAGGGCGCACTTATAGACAACCAAAGGTCGTCTATTTCGTACGCTCTGCGAGGCTAAAACCAAAGAAAGGAGAAGTGTTATGGCAATTTATCATTGTAATATCAAGATAATAAGTAGAGGAAAAGGACAAACGGCAGTTGCTTCATCAGCGTATCGAAGTGGAACGAAATTAGTGAATGAAGAAACAGGAGAAATCCATGACTTTACTAGAAAGAGTGGTATTGTGTATAGTGAGATTTTACTTTGTGAAAATGCACCAAAAGAATATGAGAATAGAGAAATTCTATGGAATGAAGTGCAAAAAATAGAAAAGGCAAAAAATGCACAATTAGCAAGAGAAGTTGAAGTGGCATTACCAAGAGAAATGTCAAGAGAGCAACAAATTGAATGTGTGAGAAATTATGTGAAAGAAAATTTTATAAAAGAGGGAATGTGTGCTGATTTTAGCTTACATGATAAAGGGGATGGAAATCCTCATGCACATATCATGCTGACAACAAGACCAATAAAGGATACTGGAGAGTGGGGAGTAAAAGAGCGAAAAGGATATGCCTTAGATGAGCATGGAGAGCGTATTCCACTTCTTGATGAAAATGGAGAGCAAAAAAAAGATAGTCGAAATCGCTTGCAATGGAAAAGGGAAATGATACAGGCAAATGACTGGAATAAAAGAGAAAAGGCAGAGATATGGAGAAAAGCATGGGCAGATTGTTGTAATGCTTATCTTCCAAAAGAACAACATATTGATCATAGGAGTTATGAAAGACAGGGAAAATCACAGATTCCAACTATTCATGAAGGCTATGTTGCGAGGCAAATGGAGAATAAGCAAGGAGAACAATCAGAGCGTTGTACGATCAATCGAGAAATTAAAGAACTGAATGAAAAACTTTTACCAATTGAAGAACAAATCAAAAGAGTACAAGGGGAGCAAGAACTTACTCTATGCTTTATGAATGTAAGGCAAGCAAGAGAGATTATTCATAATACGGATGAATATACAACCGATGATAGTGACTTACAGAAAGCGATGGTTAAGATGGAACAAGCAGAAGAAAATATATATAAAGTGCTGAATAAGTCGTATCTATTGCCAAATAAAAATCAAGAAGTATTATTGCAAATGAAAGACTTTGTGGAATATACGAAAGCAGAGGTAGAAAAATTATTATTTGAGATACAGAATCAAGAGATATTATTTGATGTAGAAAGTGCTATAAAGGAATTGCATAGCTATTATATGGAGTATGTAAAAGCAACGATTGGGGAAATGAATTACAAAGAATATCATGCAAATCCCAAATATGAAAAAAATGTGGAGCAGATAAAAGAATTAGTGAAGAGTTATCAGGAGCAGAACCGATACCTAGAACAACTAAAGCATCAACAACAGGGCTTAAAATTTTATCAAAGAAAAGAAAAAGTGGAAATCAGAAATAATATTGATACTATAAAAGAAGAGATAGAAAAGATACAACTTCGATTGGATGAGAAAGGCGTAAAAGACGTTTCTAGGGCTGATTTTATCATTAAGGATAATTTATATAAGGCTAAGGAGGAAAAAGCCTTAGAAATGGATTCTAAAGCCTTAAAACCAATGCTACAACAGCAGAGAGAGGTAGCAAAAGAGAAATTCTTAGCTCTAGCAAAACAAGTGCCTGTTTTACACCGTTCTACGGTTCTAAATGGAATTAGAGCATTAAGAAAGCCATGTGATGATTTTACTATTATGGAGCAAATGAAAGCTGAAAAAAGGGCAAATCAAGCGTTAGAAAGTGCATTAGAAACATTAGTAGGAAGAGAAAGAACTCTTGAAAAGAAAGAAAATGACACAATGATTCGAGCTAGAGAGCAAGGGATGGAACGATAGGTCATACCGTATGGGTATTCTTACAAACAAGTCGATGGATTTTACCACTGATTTATAACAAGAAAGAAGGAAGATGGTACTATGAAAACAAAGTCTAGTGATCAATATTTGACTAACTATGAATGGTTTGCAGACGTATTAAACGATGAAAGCGTTATATTATGCTAACGCGTTGTGCTAGTTAATTGAAATAAAAAAAGAAACTTTAACAAAAATGTGCTATCCTAATTATATACACCAAAAACAAAAGGAGGCATCATTATGTTAAAGTTTCACTCTAATTCTACCACTTTTATTTCTGATTTTGAAGAGTTTTTTATTTTTATTTATGTTTTAGTTGATGATCTTTATCAACGTTATGTACCGGACTCTGTTTCTAGAAGGAGAAATATAGACCATTCCAAAACCACAGATTCTGAAATCATCACTATTAGCCTTTGCGGTGAAATTGCAGGCATTGACTCTCAAAACGCGTGGTATGCTTTTGTAAAAAAGAATTATGGATTTTTGTTTCCAACTTTATGTAGTCGTACTCGTTTTCATCGGAGACATAAGGCTCTTTTACAAGTTATGGAACTTCTAAGAGAAAAAGCACTATGCCTTTTCCAAATAGAATCCGATTCTTTTGGTATTGCGGATAGTTTTCCTTTACCTATTTGTAAGTTCGCTCGAGCACCTTTTCATCGCACTTTTTTATCCGATGGAGTATCTCTTGATGCTACTTATGGATACTGTGCTTCCAAAAAAGAAACCTATTTTGGTTATAAAGTGCATGCTCTCATCACATTCGATGGTGTTATCAAAACATTTGAACTGACTAGCGCCTCTGTGGATGATAGAAAGGCGCTTCTTGATTTGGTAGAAAATCAAGGGATGTTAGTGATTCTTGGTGATAAAGGTTATGTAAGTCAATCTTTAAAAGAAACATTAGCAAAGGAAGGGATTACACTTCTTGCATTGCCACGTTCCAATAGTAAAGAACCTTTCCCGTCTTCTATCCGCAAGATGATTGTAAAACAAAGAAGAAAAATAGAGACTGTTTTTTCTCAATTAAATGATCAATTTCACATTGAGCGTGTATTAGCAAAAAATTTTTATGGTCTCTGTTCAAGGTTAGTTACCAAAATATTTGGATATAACCTTTGTTTATTACTCAATTCTATGTTTTCTGCTACAGCTGAGATCTGTAAAATCAAACAATTGATTTACTAATTTTTTACAGTAACTTTAATCATAGGGATTTTCTGTCCTTTTTTAACATGTGTACATTTTAATTTATATTAGCACAACGCGTTATACTTGGAATTCAGGATGTTTACTAATATATCTGCGAAAACTAGACTCCGGACAAGTTAATCCATGATTATCGGTAAGGTACTGCCAAAGAGTACTTTTATAATAAAAGATTTGTTGATTCGATGTGGGTTCCTTTATTATGTCATAGTAAGCATCTAAATAGGAGGAACGTATTCGCTGTTTGCTTTTTTTATATCCTTTTAAGTATTTATCAATCGTACGGCGGTCTTTTTTTAACTCGCGAGCGATTTGACTTTTATTTATTTTCAATGTACTATCCTCCAAAAATGGTTGTAATTTTTCTAAGTCTTCTAACGATGTTATTTGTAAATCTGTATGAATATTTAATTTATAAATCATAAGCACCTCCAAAGGTACTTATTATAACTTGAGTTTGTACACTTTTAAATGATCGATTCTATACATTTCTATTGTATCATTTATATCACGTTTTTGTTTTAATTCTTCAATAAAGTTCTTATCATTCATTTAAAAATTTCTCCAATCAAAAAAGGCAACTACCATAATTGATAATTGCCTGTCATTAAAAATCTGTATAGAAAAAGCAGTCACTCCTAAGACTAACTGCTTTGTGTGTATGGATATAAAATTGCTTCTAATCTTAAATAGGTATCCAAATTTCAATAACTGAATTATCACTATTCCAATAAAAACGATAATCGTATTTTTCAAAGTGTAGGATAATATCTTTTATAGGAATATAC
>JADIML010000256.1 GCA_017694765.1 Candidatus Scybalomonas excrementavium | reverse complement strand
TAAGACATTTTCTTTACTGACTCTTTTGTTAGCAACAAAACAGATCCTATTTCTTTTTCTCCAATAAAATAATGAATCGCTCCTACTTCTTGCCCTTTTTTTACAGGAGCTTTTAATTTTTCTTTGATTTCTATTTGATAAGTAATATCTGTGGCTGTTCCATTTGTAAAAACATACCGAAATGGCTCTACTGCCTCAATCTTTACTTTTTTCTCCATTCCTTGAGAAACCATAACATCTGGAAGGCTTTCAATACTTTTTGTATCTTCATAGATAACACAGTTGGCAAATCCATAATCTAATAACTTTGAAGCATCTCTTACTCTAGCCTTAGAATCTGGACATCCCATAACTACAGCAATCAATTTTACTCCATTTCGTTCCGCTGTGGCTGACAAACAAAATTTTGCTTTGCTTGTAGAACCTGTTTTTAAACCAGTAGCTCCCTGATACTGTCGAATGAGTTTATTTGTGTTGGATAAGGTAAACTGTTTACTTCCTTGCTTTGTCACATGGGTAATATCTTCCATCCAAATAGACGCATACTCATGAATTTTTGGATATTTTAAAGACAATTCCCTCGACATAATTGCTACATCTTTTGCTGAGGAATAATGATTATCATCTTCTGTTAAACCACAACAGTCTACAAAATGAGTTTCTGTCATTCCAAGGCTTTTTGCCCGTTCATTCATCATATTCACAAACGCTTCTTCACTTCCACCTATGTATTCTGCCATAGCCACACTGGCATCATTACCACTAGCAATGACAATACATTTTATTAGTGTTTCTACTGTTTGCACTTCTCCTTCTTCTAAAAAAACTTGAGAACCTCCCATTGATTTTGCATGAGCACTTGTAGAAACTTCATCTTCTAACTGAATTTTTCCAGACTCTAACGCATCAAAAATTAAAATCAATGTCATAATTTTTGTAATACTTGCTGGACTTCTCCTCTCCTCACTTGCTTTTTCTAAAATCACCTTCCCTGTCGTTTCCTCCATAAGTAAATAGGACGGTGCATCTAAAGATAGTACAGTTTCTGAATTTGTTGTTTCAGATGATTCTGCCTGCTCTACCTCTGATTGGATAGAAACTCCTTTTCCATCCACATTCTCTAAAATACAAAAAGGTAAAAAAAGCGAAAAAATGAGGAAAACGGCCATGAGCTGTTTTCTTCGTTTTTTCCAAATTTGCATATTCATATGTTCTATTCTCCCGTTTTTCCTCTTGTAATACTATACGAAACAAATCTGAAAATTATGCTTCTTTCCATCTTTCTTTCTTTTTCTTACCTTTTTCTCTATAACATCTGTTTCTACACCATCACAACTTATGCAAGATGGCACTTTTGCGATAACACTTGTTCTAATGCCGCAATACTACTTGTTGGCACATGAACAATCTGAATATTATTTTTCTTCGCTTCTTTACTCGCACTCATTGCCATTTTATGTGAAACTGTATTTGTAAATAAAATCATAAGATCTGGACACCCTATTTTCTTTCTTAACATGCCTTTTTCCTTTGCAAATACTTTAGCCTTACATCCATAATTTTTACAAACATCTTCATACTTACATACCATTCTTTCATTTCCACCAACAATTACAACACTCATTTTTACACCTCTAAATAAAATATTAACTGTATCACATATAACATACATATTTCGAACTTCTTTGATTGCCTCAATTTTTTGCAATATGTGTCCTCATGGAAAACACAATAGTTAGTCTTAACTAACTAAATAGTAACATAAGAATATAAGGCTGTCAATGTCTTTTTTACTCCTTTATAAATAGAAAAAGCCCTACTATAATTGTAGGGCTCCTTCCATTTTATCTCTTAATTTTTGACTATCCATAAAAGATGGATGCCAGCCTTGTTTCATTAAATCCTTAATTGCCTGATCTGCCATTTTTAATAAATCAGCATGATCATATACATCAGCCAAAATGAAATCTAAAATTCCACTTTGACGAATCCCAAAGAAATCACCCGGTCCTCGTAGTCTTAAATCTTCATTGGCAATGAAAAAACCATCATTCGATTTATTTAAAATAGATAATCTCTCCATTGTTTCTTTCTTCTTGCTTCCACTTATAAAAATACAATACGATTGATGACTTCCACGTCCTACTCGACCTCTCAGCTGATGAAGCTGTGCTAGTCCAAAACGCTCTGAATTTTCAACCATCATGACTGTAGAATTTGGAACATTAATTCCTACTTCAATAACAGTTGTTGAGACAAGCACGTCTATTTCATGCTGAGCAAATCGATCCATAATTTCTTGTTTGTCTGCCTGCTTCATTTTTCCATTTAAACAGGCAATGCGAATATCTGGGCGTAATTGTTGTTGTAATTTTACTGTATAGTCTGTGACATTTTCTGCTTCAATCGTTTCACTTTCTTCTACCATCGGACAAATTACATATGCCTGACGCCCTAATGCTACTTGTTGTTCAATAAAACGATAGGCTTTTTCTCGATACCCAGTATCTACCACACAGTTTTTAATTGGTAATCGATTGGCGGGTAATTCATCAATGACAGAAATATCAAGATCGCCATATAAAATAATAGCTAAAGTTCTTGGAATTGGTGTGGCACTCATAACAAGTACATGAGGTGTTTTTCCTTTTGTAGCAAGTGCCTCTCTTTGTCGAACACCAAATCGGTGCTGTTCATCTGTAATAACAAGTGCTAAGTTGGCATATTCTACATTTTCTTGAATGAGGGCATGTGTCCCAATAATCAGATCCAATTCATGTTGCTTTAATTGTTCATACACTTTACGTTTTTCAGACAATTTCGTAGAACCTGTTAATAAACCGATGCGAACTCCATATGGTTCTAATAGCTCCACTGCTGATTCAAAATGCTGTCTTGCAAGCACTTCTGTTGGTACCATTAAAGCTCCTTGATATCCTGCTTTCACTGTGTCAAGTAATGATAATAATGCTAAAATTGTCTTTCCAGATCCTACATCTCCTTGTACCAAACGATTCATAATGGAAGAACTCGCTAAATCTTTTCGAATGTCTTCATAGGCTCTTTGTTGTGCATTGGTTAAAGAATAGGGCAATGCCTCTAAAAGTTTTTTACTTTCTTTGGATTGTTGAATTTGATATTCATTTTTAACAACAATTGTCTGCTCTTTCATTAAATACAT
>JADIML010000255.1 GCA_017694765.1 Candidatus Scybalomonas excrementavium | reverse complement strand
ACAGAGAAAAAGTGCTTCTATTTTTTATCATTTTGATCCCCAACTTTATCAAAAAAAGGGCAAAAAGAAAAATAGATTCATGACCTATCGCCAAATGACAAAAGAAGTTTTATGTCATGTAAAAGAAATGGGGTATACCCATGTGCTAATAAAGGGGCTTTTAGAACATGATAATGAAATGGGGCAGACAGAAGAAAGCAATGTAGTTGCATATTTTGCACCTTCTTCTCTTTATGGAAATCCTTATGATTTTCAATATTTTGTCGATTGTTTGCATAGACATAATATTAATGTGTATTTGGAATGGGATATCAGTGGATTTTCGAATCGAAGTGACGGGCTTGCTTATTTGGATGGACAAGCTGTTTATGAGTATGAGAATCCATTACTGGGCGTTCATGTAGATGGAAGAAGACATAGGTTTTGCTATGGAAAAGGTCAAGTACAATCTTTTTTATTATCGAGTCTTTTTTACTGGATTCAAGACTATCATATCGATGGATTTTCCATTCATGGAGTTGCCTCTATGCTCTATCAAGACTATGATAGAATGGGAGGAGAGTGGATAAGAAATCCTTATGGAGAGAAAGAAAATTTAGAAGCCATTGCTTTTTTACAGAAAATGAATGAACTGGTGAGAAAAAAAGCTCCCTTTGTTTGTATGATTGCAGAAGATAATTCTGGTTGGATTGGTGTAACAAAGGATCCGAAAATCGGTGGACTTGGTTTTCACAAGGAGTGGAGTCAAGGCTGGATAAACGATTATTTAGATTATATCAAATATGCTCCTGAGTATCGCCAGTATGATATTTGGAAACTTCAATATCATGCAATGAAGTATTTAGATCGGTCATTCCTTTTATCTACAAGACTTAAAGATAGTGCCCTTCATAATACAACTTTAATTCAAAAAGTTCCAGGAGAATATTTTTATCGTTTTGCCCATTTACGAGTCTTGTATGGATATATGTTTAGTTTTTTTGGAGATAAGGCACTTTTTATGGGAGAAGATATGGCTTATTGGGAGCCATTAGTGCGAATAAAAGGATTTGATATGGAAAGAGGACAAGAGCCGATTCACAAAAATTTTCAAATTTATATGAAAGATCTCATTGTTTTTTATAAAGAGAGAATTTGGCTATGTGAAAGAAAACAAGAAGAATTTTACTGGGTTCATACGAAGAAAGCAAAAGAAGGCATATTTTCTTTTCTCCGAAAAAATAAAGAGGAAGAACTATTGTTTCTCTTTCATTTAAAAAGAGAAGTTCAAAGAAATTATCGATTTTCAGTACCACAAAAAGGAAAATATGAAGTTGTCTTTCATAGTGATAAACTAGAATATGGAGGAGTCGGTGATGGAGGTTTAAGTGTTTTGAAAGAAGAAAATATAAAAGAAGAAAATAGTGAAGAAAGATACCTCATACTTGATTTACAACCGATTTCCTTTGTTGTATTTTCTATAAAAGGAAGAAAGGATAGATAGGTTCTCCTTGCAAAGGTTAAAAATTTGAGATACAATGAATCAAAGAACGAATAGAACGAAAGTTCTAGTATCGTAGGAGGAAAAAAGATGAAAGAGGATTGTATTTTTTGTAAAATTGCCAATGGAATGATTCCATCAGCCACAATTTATGAAAACAGTGACTTTAAAGTCATTCTGGATGTATCTCCAGCATCCAAAGGACATACATTAATTTTACCAAAAGAACATTTTGATAATATTTTTGATATGGATGCCGATACAGCAGGGAAACTTTTCTCCCTTGCAGCAGCTGTTGCAAGAGCTTTAAAACAAGCTACCAATTGTGATGGAATGAACATTGTGCAAAACAATGGAGAAGTTGCAGGACAAACAGTATTTCATTTCCATATGCACGTAATTCCTAGATATGAAGGGGATCGTGTAAATGTAACTTGGGAACCGGGACAAGCCACAGCAGAACAGTTGAATGAATTAGCAGCAATTGTAAAACGTGAACTATAAATAAAATTAGCAATAGTTAGCAATAGAATCATAGGGGATTGTCTCAAATGAATCCACCATAGTGAGAAAACAAAAAGAGAAATTCTTTTGAAAGCTATGGTGGATTTTTGTATTTGTATAAACAAAAAGAGAGGAAATAAGAGAAATCTATAAGAAAAAATCAGATGATATACGAAGAAAAAAATAATGATAAAAAGTAAGAAAATGAAAAGGAGTTTATTAAGATTATGGCAAGACAATATTGGAAAGGTGGCAATATGCTATATCCAGTTCCAGCAGTTATGGTAAGCTGTCAAAGAGAAGGAGAAAGACCAAATATTATTACAGTTGCATGGGCAGGTACTGTATGCACAAATCCACCCATGCTTTCGATATCTGTTCGTCCAGAGCGTTATTCCTATGACATTATAAAAGAAACAAAGGAATTTGTTGTAAATCTTACTACGAAAGATTTAACATATGCTACCGATTATTGTGGAGTGCGTTCAGGAAAAGATGTGGATAAATTTAAAGAAATGAATTTAACTCCATCCGAATCAAAACATATTAAGGCACCGGGAATTATGGAAAGTCCAGTAAATATTGAATGTAAAGTAGTAGCAGTAGAAGAGTTAGGAAGTCATCATTTATTTCTAGCGAAAGTAGAAGGTGTTAGTGTCGATGAGCAATATATGGATGAAGTCGGTAAATTTCATCTCAATGACATTGGCTTAGTGGCCTATTCTCATGGAGAATATTTCTTATTAGGTGAAAAATTAGGAAAATTTGGATATTCTGTTCGAAAAAATAACCAACAGCCACAAGGAAAACAAGGTGAAAAAAAGAAAGATAAAGGTTTTCAACAAAATACGAGAAAACAACGTACAAAGAAACAAAAAAGAAAATAAACAATAAAATTTCCAAAGTCCACATATATTAGTAATAAGTAATATTAGGAGATTGGAACTTCTATGGGGGTATCCTTTATGAAAATTACTTCATTAACAATTGAAAATTTTAAATCGATTCATAGGCTTAACATGCAAGAAATCGATCAAGCATTGATACTTGTTGGGAAAAATAATACAGGAAAAACAGTCGTTCTTGATGCTATTTTAGCATTAGAGGGAAGCTATCAAATTAAAAAGGAAGATTATAAAGAGCCATATAAACCTGTTATCATTCAAGGAACTATTTCCTTAGAAGCAGAAGATATCGAATTATTTCATGAAAAAGGAATGGTAAGTCGATATAGTAAACCGAGTTCTTGGTATGAAGATTTTAAGAGAAAGTTACCTTCTTTTAAGCCAAATGAAGAGGAAGAAACGGAAAGTGGTTTAAAAGGAGGGAGCATTTCTTTTGTCTATCGATTACCTTATGAAGGAAAGGAAGAGTTTGGGGATGGATTTCGTAAAAACAATCCGAATTTAAGAGTTATTTTTCCAAAAATTTATTTTATCGATAACAGTCGAAATATACAGTCAATCCAAGAAGATATTTTAGAGTTTCAAGGAAGAGAGGAATTACGAGATCTTCGGGATGAAGTTTGTATGTTTGATAAGTCAAAACGATGTAATCATTGTTTTGCTTGTATTGGGGAAATGCAAAATAAACTTCCACATGAATTATCGATTCATGAAACAACAAGGCTTTTAGAGTATAAGCTCTTTCAGTTAAACTTAAATCAGTTTTCCGATAAGCTAAATGCTAACTTCCAAAAAAATGGTGGTGCCAATCAAGAAATTCAATATAATATTAAGCTAGATATTGACCAGATGATCCAAGTAGAAACGTTAGTACATCATAAAGAACGAGATATTTATGGACCAATTGGAACACTTGGTGCAGGGTTAAAAAGTATTTATGTATTATCGCTACTGAAAACTTATATTGAGGAAAAAGACTATGTAGTGCCTTGTATTATTATGATTGAAGATCCAGAGATGTTCTTGCATCCACAGCTTCAAAAGACAGCCAGTGAAATTCTATATCAATTATCGAAAAAAAATCAAGTCATTTTTTCAACCCATTCTCCAAATATGATTTTTAATTTCTCAGGTCGACAGATCAAGCAAGTAGTATTAGATGAGTATTACGAAACAGTCATTAAGGAAAATACAGATGTAGATGAGATTTTAAATGATTTAGGATATTCTGCAAATGATTTAATGAATGTGAATTTCGTGTTTATTGTAGAAGGAAAGCAAGATAGTTCAAGACTTCCAATGCTTTTGAAAAAATATTATTCAGAAGTGTATGATAAAGATGGCAATTTACAAAGAATTGCTATCGTACCAGTGAATAGTTGTACGAATATTAAGACGTATGCCAATTTAAAATATATTAATAAGTTATATTTAAAAGATCAATTTTTAATGATTCGGGATAGTGATGGTAAAGATCCCAATATGCTAAAGCGTCAACTTTGCAACTATTATCGGGAAAGAGAACACCAAGATCAAAATAATTTACCAAGAGTACAACCAAAAAACGTATTGATTTTAAAATACTATTCCTTTGAAAATTATTTTTTAGATCCAAAAACAATGGTCAAAATTGGTTTATTAAAAAATGAAGAAGAATTTTATAAAATTCTCTATACAAAATATAAAGACTATTTATATAAATTAGGCAGTACAAAACGAATGATTCGTGCCACAGGAATTCGGATTAATAGTCGACAAGATTTAAAAGAGCATATGGAAGAAATTAAAATTTATGTGAGAGGGCATAACCTCTTTGATATTTTCTATGGAAGATACAAAGGGGGAAGGAAAGATGATGTATTACAACAATATATCGATGAAGCTCCAAGAGAAATATTTGCTGATATTTTAGATGCTATCGATGATTTTGTCTATTTTGAGAATAGAAGAAAGAAAAATGACGAAGAATAGGAAAAAAATACCCTTTACTTTTGAAGTAAAACTTGATAGAATGGCTATGATCTAAATGTTACAAAAGTGTTACAAATTATTAAAATATATACAAATGTTTCGTATTTGGAGGCGATTATGAAGCGATTTAGAGAGTTTTTCTGTCAAAAGAATGGGATGCCAAGACAGAAGGAACAAGAAAAAATAGAAAATGAACATTTCGATAAGAAGGTAATGTCATGGAAGAAAACAGTAGGACTTGGAGTAGGTATAACAGCAGTAACAGGTATACTGATTGCTGCTGGAATGGCCATTCATAGAAGTCAAATTCAAGAAATCACCATTGATGGTAAAGTTGTAGGTTATACAAAATCAGAAGAAATCGCACAACAAGTTTTTGAAACGGCTAAAGAACAAGTGAATCATAAAAATGACAATACGATTCAATGGGAAGTTACAATGGGACTTGAGAAAGGAAAAGGAAAAAAGGTAAGTTCAAAAGAAGAATTACAAGATGCTATCGAACATAGACTAGAAGAAGTAAAAGATGAGCAAAAACAGCTTTCTTACATAATCAAAATCGATGATTATGAGGTCATAGTAGAAGATAAAGAAGCAGTGGAAGAAGTATTAGAGAAAACACAAGAAAAATACACCAATGCTTCTAATGTTTTAGTAGAACTTGTCAAACAAAAAAATGGAAAAAACTTTGTTCCAGAAATGAACGTCATTACAAAAAGTGCAAGACAACAAAGTCTTGTTTCAGCTTCGAGAGAAGTGAATACAAAGAAAGAAGAGCAAGTAAAACAAGGCATAAGCAAAGAAGATCAACTGGTAGAGGTTTCCTTTGTAGAAGATATTGTTGTAGAACCTATCTACGTAAAACAAGAAGAACGAGTGACTGTGAAAGAGGCAGTAGAAGATATTACGAAAGAACAAGAAGAAAATATAATGTATACGGTAAAAGTAGGAGATACGATTTCTGAAATTGCCAATGAAAATGGTATGACAGTGGCTGAATTTTTGAAATTAAACAAAGAGATTACGGATAAAGACAGTATTATGCCAGGAGATGAAGTTACGATTTTAGTGCCAGAACCAGAACTTTCTGTTCTTGTACAAAAAGAAGAAACAAAGAAAGAATCTTATCATGAAAAAACAGTCTATATCGATGATGATTCTATGTATGAAGGTAAGACAAAAGTTATTCAGAAAGGAAAAGCTGGTACGAAAGAAGTAGTAAGCCTTGTCACTTATAAAAATGGACAACCATATACAAGTGAAGTGTTAAAGACAACTGTTGTAAAAAAGGCAGTAGAAAGAATAGTTGCACGAGGAACAAAAGTACGTCCAACGTTTATCAAACCAATTAGTGGTGGAACTTTGACTTCTAATTTTGGACAAAGATGGGGACGTAGTCATGAAGGAGTTGACTGGGCTTGTTCCGTTGGAACAACCATTGGAGCATCTTCTGCTGGAACTGTAACACAGGCAGGTTGGATGAATGGATATGGATATTGTGTTACCATTTCTCATGCCAATGGAATGTCAACGAGATATGGGCATATGAGTAAGATTAGTGTCTCTGTTGGACAAAGTGTTTCACAAGGAGAAACCATTGGATACAGTGGAAATACAGGAAGAAGCACAGGACCACATTTACATTTTGAGATACGAGTGAATGGGACAGCCGTAAATCCATTGAATTATTTGTAAGAGCATAAGTCTCACATAAAGTAAAAACAAGAAAATTCTAGTATAAAAGGAGCCTAGGAGCAAAACTTTTATGCTAGAATTTTTTTATTCAAACATAAATTTCTAAAATCTTACTGTTTTTATAGAAATAAACAATTTACAAACATACAAATTATGATATAATGTATCGTGATACAGTGACTTTGTCACAAAGAAAATCACTCTGTCACTCATTTAGAAAAGTAGAATAAATTGAAATATAGAAATATTAGAGGTGCGTCATGGAACAATATGTAATTAAAGGTGGAAAACCATTAAAAGGAGAAGTAATCATTGGTGGAGCAAAAAATGCTGCTCTTGGAATTTTAGCAGCAGCCGTTATGACAGATGGAGTTTGTGATATTGATAACATGCCAAATGTACGTGATACAAATGTATTACTTCAAGCAATTGAAGCAATTGGTGCTACAGTTACAAGAAAGAGTGCAAATGAAGTTGCAATCAGTGGAAAAGGCATCCATACAAATGGGGATATGACAATTGATGATGAATATATTCGTAAAATTAGAGCTTCCTATTATTTATTAGGAGCATTACTTGGAAAATATCATAAAGCACAAGTTGCTTTACCAGGAGGTTGTGATATTGGAAGCCGTCCAATTGATCAGCATATTAAAGGATTTAAAGCGCTTGGAGCAGAAGTAGAAATTTCACATGGTATGATCAGTGCAAAGGCAGAACGTTTAGTTGGAGCACATATTTATTTCGATGTTGTGAGTGTAGGTGCTACGATTAATGTTATGATGGCAGCAGCTTTAGCAGAAGGAAATACAGTATTAGAAAATGCAGCAAAAGAGCCACACATTGTGGATGTTGCCAACTTCTTAAATAGTATGGGAGCTAATATTAAAGGGGCTGGTACAGATGTGATTCGCATTAAAGGTGTAAGTGAGTTACACAGCACAGAATATTCCATTATTCCAGATCAGATTGAAGCTGGTACATTTATGACAGCAGCAGCCATTACAAAAGGTGATATTTTAGTGAAAAATGTAATTCCAAAACATTTAGAAGCAATTTCAGCCAAATTAATGGAAATTGGTGCAACAATAGAAGAATATGATGATGCAGTTCGTGTTGTTGTAAACGATCGTTTAACCAATACAAATATTAAAACACTTCCATATCCAGGATTCCCAACAGATATGCAGCCACAGATGGCGATTACATTAGCACTTTCTACAGGAACAAGTGTCATTACAGAAAGCATTTTTGAAAATCGTTTTAAATATTTAGATGAATTATCAAGAATGGGTGCACAAGTAAAAGTAGAAGGAAATACAGCGATTATTGAGGGAATTGAAAAGTTTACAAGTGCAGTTGTACAAGCACCAGATCTTCGAGCAGGAGCAGGTCTTGTTATGGCAGGACTGTCTGCAGATGGATTCACAATCGTAGAAGGCATTCAGTACATTCAAAGAGGGTATGAGGATTTTGAAGGAAAATTACGTGCTCTTGGTGGACAAATTGAAAAAGTATCAACAGAGAAGGAAATTCAAAAATTTAAATTAAAGGTAGGTTGATAAATGAGAAATCGAATCAATGATAAGACATATCGGATCGTTGAGTATATAGAAATGGGAATTGCAATTTTAGTTGCAATTTCCATTGGATTTGCCTTTATACATTTGATGGTAGAATTATGGGGAAGCCTTTTTATAAGCTCAAAGATTGATGCAATGACACATTTTATTGAGCAAGCATTAACAGTTGCAGTTGGGGTAGAATTTGCAAAGTTATTATGTAAGCATAGAGCAAGTACAGTTGTAGAAGTATTAATTTTTGCAGTTGCTAGGCATATGATGGGAGAGCATACGAATGTAGAAGAGAATTTAATTTGTATTATTAGTATTGCGATCCTATTTGCAATTAGAAAATATATGTTCCATAAATACGATCGCGTGGAAAAAACAGTATTTTTCCCAAAAACCAAAGTAAGGAAAGTAAATCAAGTATGTGCCGTACATATTCCTTATGATGGTGATGATGACAGTATTTTAAAGGTGTTTATGGATAATTATGATGAGCCAGTTAATACGATTACAAAAGGTACCTGTGTCTTTTTCCATGGAGTGGCAATTCGTGT
Source organism: Candidatus Scybalomonas excrementavium (assembly GCA_017694765.1). GTDB lineage: Bacteria > Bacillota > Clostridia > Lachnospirales > Lachnospiraceae > Scybalomonas > Scybalomonas excrementavium. Next base: position 5,384 of record JADIML010000255.1, on the reverse strand, counting down.
TTCAAAATATCGCAATCATCAGATTTTAGAATTAGAAATTATACGATCTGTTGATTCCGATGTAGCACATTATGATTTATAAAAGAAAGTGATTGACGAAACACAAGGTTTGTAGTATAGTATTAGACGAATCAAAAAGAAGAACAATTGAATCTCTTATTCAGAATGATGGAGGCATAAGGGCCTATGAAGTCATAGCAACCCCGATAACTACGGAAGGTGCTAACCTGAGCGATTTGAATCGATCAATAAGAGGATTTGGTTATACGTATAATTCAAGTCCGATTATATCGGACTTGTTTTTTTGCATTATAGGAAAAATATTGCTATGCAAACTACGCTTTGTTCTTTCAATTATATATATACGAAAAGAAAAGGAGATTACAATGGAAAGACTATTATTTACATCTGAATCTGTAACAGAAGGACATCCAGATAAAATTTGTGATGCAATTTCAGATGCAATTCTTGATGAATTAATGAGACAAGATCCTATGAGTCGTGTTGCTTGTGAAACAACTTGTACAACTGGATTAGTTGTTGTCATGGGAGAAATTACAACAAATGCTTATGTAGATATCCAGAAAATTGTTCGTGAAACAGTAAAAGAAATTGGATATGATCGTGCAAAATATGGTTTTGATGGAGATACTTGTGGCGTTATGGTAGCACTTGATGAGCAATCAAGTGATATTGCTATGGGTGTTGATAAGGCATTAGAAGCGAGAGAAAATAAAATGTCTGAAGAAGAATTAGAAGCAATTGGTGCTGGTGATCAAGGTATGATGTTTGGATTCGCTACAAACGAGACAGAAGAATATATGCCATATCCAATTTCTCTTGCACATAAATTAACTCGTCAGCTTACAAAAGTAAGAAAAGATGGAACACTTTCTTATTTAAGACCAGATGGTAAAAGTCAGGTAACAGTAGAATATGATGAAAACGGAAAACCTTCTCGCTTAGATGCCGTTGTATTATCTACACAGCATGATGAAAAAGTGACACAGGAACAAATTCATGAAGATATTAAAAAATACGTATTTGATGTTGTGCTTCCAGCAGAATTAATTGATGATAATACAAAATTTTTCATTAATCCAACAGGACGTTTTGTCATTGGTGGACCTCATGGAGATACTGGTTTAACAGGACGTAAAATCATCGTGGACACATACGGTGGATATGCACGTCACGGCGGTGGAGCTTTCTCAGGAAAAGACTGTACAAAAGTAGACCGTTCAGCTGCATATGCTGCAAGATACGTTGCAAAAAATATCGTTGCAGCTGGTTTAGCAGATAAATGTGAAATCCAGTTATCTTATGCAATTGGTGTTGCACAGCCAACTTCTATTATGATTGATACTTATGGTACAGGAAAAATTTCTGATACAAAATTAGTAGAAATTGTTCGTGAACACTTCGATCTTCGTCCAGCAGGTATTATTAAAATGTTAGACTTAAGAAGACCAATCTACAAACAAACAAGTGCATATGGACACTTTGGAAGAACAGATGTAGAACTTCCATGGGAAAAACTTGATAAAGTAGATACATTAAAAGAATATTTAGGGTAACACTTCCCGATAGAGATATATTAGACAATAAAAAAGATGCTGTCGTACTAAATAATTAGTAGTTTGGCAGCACTTTTTTTATATTATAGTAATTTCTCAATATCAAATAGTTTTCTTTCTGTTTTGGATATACTTTGGAAATAATTGTAGTTTTTCAAAGGTATTCTTTTTTGCTTTTCTATCAGAAAAAAAAGTAAGAACTATAAAATTTATTAAATATTTATAAAGTAAGAAGAATTTTTTTGAGGAATATGAAAATTATGATATGATAAGAAGTATCGATATGAGAATTCATGATATAAGAGAAGGGGTCATAGCATGAAGATTGTGAAGAAAGTGAAGTTGATGTTTTTACCAGCTATTTTGTTACCCTTATTTTTGATGATGGTTTCTGTAGTAACGATTAGCAACTTTTATGTCAATACAACAGTGAATGCGGATATTAATGGACTTGAGTACATTGCAAACCCGACAAAAGCAGTGGATGAAATGACAAATGAGTTTTTCCAAGAACTAAAAAAGATTGCGAAAGAGGAACCAGAAAAACTATTAGATTCTTCTTATTTGAATACAATTAATAAGAAGTTAAAAAATCGTTTATCTTATTTGATTGTAAGACAAGATGATACTATTATTTATAGAGGAACAAAGACAGAACATCAAGAAGTAGAACAGTATTTACCACAATATGGAAGTCAGTATATGTATGAAGATGGTGGTTTGTTTATTAGCAAACCAGAAAACTTTTTAATTAAACAAGGAGATTTTATAACAGAGAATGGAGAGCAAGGTAGCTTTTTTATTATGACATGTTTAGAAGGACTTGCACCAAAATTTCGTGGTATTATTATCCAAGTCATATTGGCTATCATAGGAGTTCTTATTTTTTCAAGTTCTTTGATTTCTGCATTTATGTATACAGAATTTATTCGTCCTGTTCAGTTGTTAAAAGAAGGAACAGATCGAATTAAAGAGGGAAATTTAGATGTTGATGTAGAAATTATGAATCGAGATGAAATTGGAGAACTTTGTGATTCGTTTAATGAAATGAGACGAAAGTTAAAAGAATTAATTGATGCTCGTCTACGTTATGAGAGAGAGAATAGGGAGTTGATTAGTAATATTAGCCATGATTTGAAAACGCCTATTACAGCCATTAAAGGATATGTAGAGGGGATTATGGACGGTGTTGCAGATTCCCCAGAGAAAATGGAGCGTTACATTAAGACAATTTATAATAAAGCAAATGATATGGATGTCTTAATTAATGAATTATCGATATACTCTAAGATTGATAGCAATGTCATTCCATATAATTTTGCTAAAATTGATATTGATATGTATTTTGCTGATTGTATCGAAGAATTAAGTGTCGATATGGAGCAAAAGGGAATTGTATTAAATTATATTAACTATTGTAAGCCACATCTTTTAGTAGCCGCAGATGCAGAGCAAATAAAGCGAGTTATCAATAATATTGTTATTAATGCAATGAAATATAATGATAAAGAAAAAGGGTGTATTAATATTCGATTAAGAGAAGAAGGCATGTTTGTCCAAGTAGAAATTGAAGATAATGGACAAGGCATTTCAGAAAATGATTTACCACATATTTTTGATCGACTTTATCGGGCAGATGCTTCACGAAATTCCTCAAAAGGGGGAAGTGGACTAGGGCTATCCATTGCAAAGAAAATTATTGATGAACATGGTGGTAAAATATGGGCGACTAGCCGACCTGGTTCAGGGACAACAATTTATTTTACATTGAGAAAGTATAAGGAGGATCCGTTAAATGAATAAAATTTTAATTATTGAAGATGAAGAAAGTATTGCAGAACTTGAGAAGGATTACTTAGAACTTAGTTCTTTTCAAGTTCTAATTGAAAATAATGGACAGATCGGGTTAGAACGTGCTCTTACAGAAGATTTTAATATGATTATTTTAGACTTAATGTTACCGGGATTAGATGGATTTGAAATTTGTAAGAAAATTCGAGAAGTTAAAAATATCCCTATTTTAATGGTTTCTGCAAAAAAAGAGGATATTGATAAAATTCGAGGGTTAGGTCTTGGAGCTGATGATTATATTACAAAGCCTTTTAGTCCAAGTGAATTAGTAGCAAGAGTTAAGGCTCATATTGCACGATATGAGAGATTAATTGGAAGTGCAGCAGCAGAAAATGATGTAATTGAAATACGTGGATTGAAAATTGATAAAACTGCAAGAAGAGTCTATGTAAACGATGAAGAAAAATCATTTACAACAAAAGAGTTTGACTTATTGACCTTTTTAGCGAGCAACCCAAATCATGTCTTTACAAAAGAAGAATTGTTTAAAGAGATTTGGGACATGGATTCCATTGGAGATATTGCAACTGTTACGGTTCATATTAAAAAGATTCGTGAAAAAATCGAGTTTAACACAGCAAAACCACAATATATAGAGACAATTTGGGGCGTTGGATACCGATTTAAAGTATAAAAGAAAAATAGGAATATTTGTAAGTGGCATAGAACAGGTATCTATGCCGCTTTTTTGGTTACATTGATATCTATATACACAGAAAAGATAAAACTGGAAAAACCTATGAAATTTATGCTTATATCTGAAAAAAATTAATGAAAATATATAAAAAAGAAAATATGAAAGACTTGAGATAATAAAGACAAGTATGGTATACTTAAACAAGTAAACTTAAAGGAAGGATTTTTATGTCAGTAAATAACATTAAAATTTTATATGAAGACTCTGATATTATTGTATGTATAAAACCACAAGGTATGCCATCTCAAAGCGATAAAACAAGAGATTTAGATATGGTAAATTATTTGAAAAATTATGTATATGAAAAAGATGAGATGGAAGAAGAACCTTATATCGCTATTGTACATCGTTTGGATCGACCAGTAGGTGGAGTTATGGTTTTTGCAAGAAATCAGAAAGCGGCTGCAAATTTAAGTGACCAAATACAAGATGGAGAAATGGAAAAAGACTATCAAGCAGTTTTAACAGGAACTCTACCAGACGAAGAAGGAGTTTTGAACGATTACTTAGTAAAAGATGGTAAGACAAATACATCTAAAGTTGTAAAGAAAGAGCAAAAAGGCGCAAAGAGAGCAGAACTTCGTTATGAAGTATTAGATATATTAGAAACAGAAGAAGGAACCTTAAGTTATGTTTTAATTGAACTGATAACCGGTAGACATCATCAAATTCGAGTACAAACTGCGAGTCGTGGTGCTGGAATATGGGGAGATACTAAATATAATGAACGATTCAAAAAGACAAAGAGAGTATATCGACAAATTGGTTTATTTGCATCAAGGATTGCTTTTAAGCATCCTACGACAAAAGAAAGAATGGTCTTTAAAGAAGAGCCTTTTGGAGAAGCATTTGAATTATTAGATGCTGAGGATTTTTAAGAAGCAATTTTATTAAGAAACAAAATGAAAAAATAGTAATCTGCATTTATGTTTTATTTAGAATAGAAAGTTAGTTTCAAAGATACTTTATAGTTTGAAATATGAAAAGAGATGAGGTGTCAAATTTTATGTCCAATATGCCTACGATAGGCTTAGAATATCCAGAAGAAATGACATTAGAGGATATTTTTTACAATTTCAATTCAAAAGAGAGACGAAGCTATGCTTTTGTGGAGATGAATATTAAAAATTTTCAATATTTTAATGCTAGATATGGTCGTCAGTATGGTGATGAAATTTTAGAACGCGTTGATAAAATTTTAGTTGAATTTCTAAAAAATAGAGGTTATATCAGAAAAAGAGAAGGAGACACATATCATT
>JADIML010000254.1 GCA_017694765.1 Candidatus Scybalomonas excrementavium | reverse complement strand
AGAAGGTATTGAATTTTGTGATCAAAATTTATTAGCATATTTTACAGCAGTACATCTTAATAGAACTTTGAACGAAAGAGAAGAAGAAGGAGTTAAAAAATTAAAATATATATTAGATAATATATGTTTTCAACCAAATGGTGATATTATTCTCTTTTTATCTTATATAACGAGTAATGTCCAGATATTAACTCCAATAATGAAGAGTCTTATTTCTCATATGAAAGATTGGGAAGAATTGAATTTAGACGAAGATAATGTTGGTTACCTGTCAAAAATTCAGGGAAGAGTTAAACCACAGATTCCAACAGCTAAGGAGAAGACGGAAATAAAAGAAGCTAAAAATGATATGGAAAAAGAAATTATGGAAAATCATAAAGAAGAAGCAGAAAGTCTTTATTCTTATGATGAAAGTAGAATTAATTCTTTTGGAAATAAGATTACAAAAAGTATTAATTACTTGGAATTAGTTGCAAAGATACTTCCTAATTTTAGATATATTCTGACTGGAGAACAGAAAAGAGAAATTGTAAGTATTTTATATACATATCCAAATAAGTTATTGTATTTTATGCTCAAGGATATAGATGAAAATTATGATAAAATCATAAATGAGATTCTAGAAGGTACACCAAAGACTAGAAAGGGAAAACTGATTACTAAAGGAATGATAGCAAAAAAATTACAGGATCAATCTATAGCGTATATTCTGTCAATTTATGATTTTATTGCAAGTACATCTACTAGTAATAGTAAAACCATTACTGATCTAAATAAAATTGACTATTTTAATTATGAATCTAATATAAATTATAAGATACAAAATATCATGATGGAAGAGAATGTAGGTAATTTTCATGAAATGTCAGTAAAAGCAGAAGAATTATATAAAAATACAAAGATGGATATTTCTAAACAAATGATTGCTTTGATTGTTAGAAAATATTTTTTGTGTCATGATATTGTAATTACTGGTGAAGCCCAACATGTTATAGATGTTTTCTTTAGCAAAGATGAAAAGCAAGCAATAAGAATGGCACAGGCCAAAAATAGAATTGTAAAAAAATAGCAATCGTTATGTTGGAGTCACACCAACAGGTCATTTAATCATAAAAGGTAATGACCAACTCTTATGATTGTCATACACATATTTGTGTTTATAACGATTGCTATTATAGTGTATGAAAAAAAGAGAAAAAATATTAAAAAATGAATAAAGAAAAGTTAAATAATATTATTCTTTCTATACTAGTCTATTTTCCTTCTCCTCTGCATACACTGTAAAAAAACAGTCAGAGGATCAATTTTGAAGGAGTATATTGAAGAGCGAGCAGTGGAGATTGCGACCTATATTATAGAGAACAATGCAACAGTGAGACAAACTGCAAAAAAATTTGGAGTATCAAAGTCTACCGTACATAAAGATGTGACAGAACGTTTGATTCAAGTGAATCGACCACTTGCTGAGCAAGCAAGAGAAGTGTTGGAAGTAAATAAGTCAGAACGTCATATTCGAGGTGGACTTGCAACAAAGGAAAAATATTTATATCAACATCAGTTAGAAGATAATGATAGTGCAAAATAAAACGAGTAAGACAATCAGAAAGATAGGAATGATTTTTATTACGAAACTTGGTTTCTATAATAAAAAGGTTCTATAATAAATGTTGGGGTGGTTTTCCACCTCAATTTTTTTTCGTTTGCGTTTATGTAGCATATTCATGTTCTAACAAGAGTAAAAATTTGAAATTTAATTGCTATTGCTTTTGAACTAAAGTATAATATAACAAAATATAAAAGCAGTCTAGTAGAAACAAAAGGATGAGAAATATGATACAGAAACAAGTATAAAACCAAAGATTTGTAAAATATCTGGATATGTGAAAGAGAAATTGGATAGATACGGCGAGATGTTAAAATAATGAGGTAGAAAAAATGGAAGAAAAAAGAGAAGGAATCCAAAAGAAGATATATGATATATGTTTTTTTATGTATCATTTTTCAAAAATAGATGTCCAATTTATTCATAGAGAAGAAGTGTTATCGATTCAATTATATTATGAAGCGATTCCCGCTTTTATGAAGCAATCTCGAAAACAGACAGAAACATATATGTATGAATTTTTAGAAAGTCAGGCTCCCAATTGCTATTTTTATTATACGGATACATTTCAGTTAAACTATATTGGAGTAGGACTATGGGATAGAGGAATATATCAAGGAGCTTTTCTTATGGGACCATTTTTAGCAGTTGTTCCAAATGATATTTTTATGCAAGATATGGTACATGTGAATCATATACTGCATCAAGATAAAGAAGAAATGCTACATTACTATAATATGATTTCCACAATCGATCCTAATTTATCAAAAAAAATGGGGAATCTAGTAGTCAATCTTGCAATGTCTCAGTTTCAAGAAGTTGAAGCTATTTATTCAAAAGAACGCTCTAAGATAAAAGAAGAAGTTCATTATGTGAGTGAGAATACACATTCGTATTCAGAAGTTGAGGCTCGTTTTGAGATAGAACGAAAAATTATGGAGCATGTAAGTAAAGGAAGAGAGAAAGAGGCGTTAGAAGTGTTAGGCACTTTTTTCTTTGATGCTTCATACCGTATGCCTAAAAATGTACTTCGTGTTAGTAAAAATTTAGCATTCACATTCAATACCATGTTAAGAATTGCTATCAGAGAAGGAGGAGTACATCCTGTTTATCTTCATCGAATATCCGATAAATTTGCAATTTTGATTGAAAAAGCTACTAGCACAAAAGAATTGGAACAATTACAAGTTTTGATGATAAAAGAATACTGCAAGGTAGTACGAGAGGTATCAACAGAAGGATATCATGGTATCGTTAAGCAAGCGATAGAGTATATTAACTTAAATTTTTCCAAAGAGCTTTCCTTACCATTCATTGCAGACATTATTAATGTTAGCCCATCGCATTTATCGAAGAAGTTTAAAAAAGAAACAGGGTTTACAGTAACGGAATTTATTAATAAGAAACGAATTCAAGAAGCAAAACGATTGCTACAAATAAGTGATCATTCCATTACAGATATTGCAATTTTGATTGGATTTGAAGATCCTGGATATTTTACTTCAGTTTTTCGAAAGTTAGTTGGCATAACTCCAAGAGAGTATATGAAAGTTTATAAAAAAAAGGATTGATTTTACTCGAATAAAAATGATAAAATATATAGTCTGGTATGAAAAAATAACAGAATATAAACAAAATGAAAAAGACAGTAGGAGATATGACTATGAAAAATAATAAAATGAAAGCATGCTTTTTTCATGCTATGTTTCCTAGAATAATGTTTAGCATTATGATACTGGTTTTTATATTGGGACAACATAAGATTGTATTTGCAACAGAAAAACAAAAAGATGATAAGGTAGTTCGGGTTGCCTATGTTTTATGGGAAAATTTTCAAGAAGGTGAAGAAGGGGAAGCAAAGAGCGGTTATGGATATGAGTATTTAAGAAAGATTTCTTATTATACCGGATGGAAATACGAATATGTCTATGG
>JADIML010000253.1 GCA_017694765.1 Candidatus Scybalomonas excrementavium | reverse complement strand
ATATAGCCATAAAAATATTCTTCATAACCATCCAGTTCATAGAGGTTCATGCGTGAACCTCTTCGATAGCGAAATAGCTTTTCTTTAGCAAACATTCCATATTCATGAAATCGTTTTATCGCTTCACTTGTACGTATCGTTTGTTTTCTGATTGGAAGTGCCTTTTCTACCATTTCTCTCATTTTTTTCTCAATTTGTGGTAAAACTTTTTGTACTTCTTCTATAGGCTTTCCCTGTATCACACAAAAATATGCTTGATTGATAGAGTGTTTAATAACAACTCTTGTTTTTTCCTTTTTATAATGCTCATAAAAGGCTTTTAGCATTAATAAAGACATACTTCTTTTATAAGCTAACATACCAAGTGGATCTTTTGTGGATACAAATTGAATGTCAGCTCCCTCTTCTACCGTTTTATAAAGCTCACATAACCTACCATTTTGATAAGCAAGAACATAGTCCTCTTGCCTACTTTGTTGCTTTACAATATCGTATAAAGTCATTCCTTGTTCTACTTGTTGCTCTTCCCCAAATATTGAAACAATCATTTTCCAATTCTCCTTTTAAACTGTAATAAATGGACATCGACTATCGACTGGCATAATAAGAAGGTCTGAAAATGTTTCCGATAAATATGTTGTCATATATTGTATAAAAATATGTTCAATTCCATAATGCCCAGCATCAATCAATGCAAATCCATCATCTAAGGCATCTATTCCATCATGATGCCCAAAATCTCCTCCTATTAATACTTGTGCCCCTTTTCTTTTTGCTTCTTTTTCCATTCCTTTTGCAGAGCCCGGACAAATAGCTACTTTTGTAATTTCCATATTCGGATCACCACAAATGGATACACTTGGAATATGAAACACTTTTTTCACGAAATTAGCACATTCTAATAATGTCATTGGATGTTCCAACAATCCCACTCTTCCAATTCCCTCTAATGTTCCATTTTCTTCTACTACAACTTCAATCGGAACGGTTTCTGTTAATGACATGGCTGTTTCTGCTAACTGCGCCATTCCACCTATGATATCAAAATTTGTATGCATGGCATAGCAAGCAATTTGATGTTCGATTAACGTTAATACTTTTCTTCCTAAAAATGTATCATCTGTAATACTTTTTATCGATGAAAAAATCATTGGGTGATGGGAAATAATACAGTCTGCTTCCCATGCAATGGCTTTTTCTATAACTTCATTTGTAATATCTAAACAGACAATAATCTTTTTTACTTCTTGTTCTTTTCTTCCAACTAATAATCCAACATTATCCCAAGAACACGCATATTTTTTCGGACACATTTGCTCAATCGTTTCTATAAACTGACTAAGATTCATAATAAGCAATTCCCCCTTTTATCAGTTCTAATGTATGTAGTAATTCTTCTTTTCTTATGATAGCAGCAGGAGAATCTACATATTCTATTTTTTTATATAACTCTTTTGTTGTACAATATTCCTTCTCTAACCATTGATATAAGATTGGATTTCTTTCTTCTAAAAGCAATTTTCCATAGAAGTACTCCACTTCATCTTTATAGGTTTGTCTACCAGCAACGGCTTTCATAACGGTGTAGTATTTTCCTTCCTCGATAAGCATTTCCTCTTTTACAATTTGAAATCCCAACTCATGTAATTGCTTTCTTACTTTATAAATTTCAGACTGTGGCTGAACAATTAGCTCTTTTACAGATTGAACAATAGTTTCCCCCTCTTTTAAAATACGAGCAATTAACTCTCCTCCCATTCCAGCAATAATAATAGTATCAACTTCTCCTGCTTTTAATTGTTGCAAACCATCGGAAAGTCTTATTTCTATTTTTTCTTCCATTTGGTATGCCATCCGATTTTCTTTTGCCTTTTGTAAAGGTCCTTTTCTAACATCCATAGCAATGGCTTCTGGTACAATTCCTCTTTGTATCAGTGCAATCGGAACATATCCATGATCGGTACCGATATCTGCTACTTTATTTCCTTTCGTTACCATGGAAATAACCGTTTCCATTCGTTTTGATACTGTAATCATACTATCCTTTTATCCTCTATCTTACTGAATTTTTTAATCTAAATAATCTTTTAACATTCGACTTCGACTCGGATGACGAAGTTTACGAAGAGCTTTTGATTCAATTTGCCGAATACGCTCTCTTGTCACATGAAAATCTTTTCCAACTTCTTCCAGTGTTCGACTTCTACCATCTAATAAACCAAAACGAAGCAATAAAACATTTCTCTCTCTTTCATTGAGTGTTTCTAGTGCCTCTAGCACTTGTTCTTTCATAAAAGTATACGCTGCTGCTTCTGCTGGTACTGGCATATTTTCATCTTGAATAAAATCACCTAAATGGCTATCATCTTCCTCTCCAATAGGACTTTCTAATGAAACTGGCTCTTGTGCCATTCTTAGTATTTTTTCTATCTGCTGTTCTTCCATTTGAACCTCTTTGGCCAATTCTTTTTCCGATGGTTCTCTCCCTAAACGCTGTACCATCTCTCTAGAAGTACGAATCACTCGATTAATTGTTTCTACCATATGCACAGGAATTCTGATTGTTCTACCTTGATCTGCAATTGCTCTTGTAATGGCTTGTCGAATCCACCATGTAGCATAGGTACTAAATTTATAACCTTTTTGATACTCAAATTTATCAACTGCTTTTATGAGTCCCATATTTCCCTCTTGAATTAAATCAAGAAACTGCATTCCCCTGCCAACATATCGTTTTGCAATGCTGACAACAAGACGAAGATTTGCCTCTGCTAAACGTTTTTTTGCTTCTTCATCGCCTTCTTCGATTCGTTTTGCTAATTCGATTTCCTCTTTGGAACTTAACAATGGTATCTTACCGATTTCTTTTAAATACATTCGTACAGGATCATCATATGCGGTTCCTTCTGATTCTGTCAACGATACTTCTTCTACTTCTTGACTCTGTTCGATTTCTTCTAACTCTTCTAGATTTTCTGGTTCTTCCACAAAATCTAATTCTTTCATTTCTTCATATCTCTTTGTTTGAATTGCTAGAATATCAACAGAATTTTTTTCCATAAAATCATATAAAGTTTCTATTTTCTCTTCCGTCAACTCATCATCTTTAAAAAATTGAAGGATTTGTGCATATTCTAATACATTTTTCTTTTTTCTTGCAATCATGAGTAATTGATTTAACTTTTCTTCAAATGTTTGATTCTTTTTTTCCATTGTTTCCTTCCTCTCTTTCTGTCTTCACAAGGAAATGCGTTCTGGTTAGGAAAAATGCAATGATATATGCAATTTTTGTAACTCCGCTTTATCCCTAATCAATTTTTGCCATAATATAATATCGTTAGAATGTTCCATCTCATAATTAATACGATATTCTTTCACTCGTTTCACTACATCAGTAAGAGCTTTCTCATTATCCTCTTCCGATGGTGCCATCTTTAGCATCGTATTGAAAATACTTGCGACCTGATTATGTTCTTCTACCTCTGTAAATTGGTTTAAAATTTTGGCTGGCATTACTTTTTTTTCTTTTTCATATTGTTCAAATAACATAGCTGCTACAGAATGATACGATGGTTCTATAAAATCATCTACCCCTATGATACCTTCTAAGCGTTCAAATAGTCTTGGTTCATTTACCATCCAAGTCAACAATAATCTTTGTGATTGGCGATAGCCATCATCTTTATTATCCTTTTCTACTCGTCTTTCTCTTTCCTTATCTCGCGCCTCTTTTTGGTATTGACTGGCTGTCATACCATACCGATTCACTAACTCTTCCAGATCTCTCTTATTTAACTGATAAGTTCTGGCACAAGCATCTAAATAATTTTGACGTTCCAAACGTTCTGAAATAGTTGCTAATTTTTTAGCCAACTCATGGGTAAATAACGTCCAGCTTTCTGGATCGTTCTGATTATATTGCCCTTCTAACACAGAAATTTCAAACATAAAACTGCTGACTGCCTGTCCAATTCGTTCTTCTAACTGTTCGCTTCCTAATTCTTTAATAAATTCATCTGGATCTTTATATGGTTTTAAATTCAATATACGAACGCTTAGACCACTTTCTTTTAAAATTGGAATGGCTCTAAGGGCTGCTTTTGTTCCTGCTTCATCACTATCATAAGCTAAAATCACTTCTTTTACATATCGTTTTAATAAATTTCCATGTTGTGGTGTAAAAGCAGTTCCTAGAGAAGCCACGGTATTTGTAAAACCAGCTTGATGCATTGTAATCACATCCATATATCCTTCACATACAATAAAATAGGATTTTCTAGAAGTTCTAGCCAAATTCAGACCAAATAAATTACGACTTTTATCAAACACTGCTGTTTCTTTGGAATTTAAATATTTTGGATTACCATCTCCCATGACACGACCACCAAATCCAATTACTTTACTATTCGTATCTAGGATTGGAAACATGACACGGTTCCAAAATTTATCACTTCCACCTCTTTTTTCATCGATATTTACAAGTCCTGAATCTTTTAACTGTGCATCTGTATAGCCTTTTGATTTTAAATATTGATACAAATCGTTGCTATAAATATCAGCGTACCCTAAACCAAATTTTTTAATCATTTCTTTTGTAATTCCACGATTTGTCAAATATTCATAGGCACTTTTTCCTCTTTCACTATGTAAAAGTAAATAAAAATAATTAGCAGCTTGTCGATTCATCTCTCGCAATACAGCTTTATAATCAGCTTCTTTTTTTTCAGATTCTGACAACTCTACTTCTGGAAGTTCCATTCCAGCTCTATCTGCTAAAATTTTTAAAGTTTCTGGAAATGTAAAATTTTCATATTCCATAACGAAAGTAAATACATTACCACCTGCGCCACATCCAAAACAGTAATACATTTGCTTTTCTCGACTTACAGAAAAAGAGGGAGATTTTTCATTATGAAACGGGCAAAGTCCAAAATAAGAAGCTCCCTTTTTCTTTAATCCAATATATCCAGAAATAACATCTACAATATCATTTCTACTGCGAACTTCTTCTACAATATCTTCACTATAATACATGCTATCACCTCTGCTC
>JADIML010000252.1 GCA_017694765.1 Candidatus Scybalomonas excrementavium | reverse complement strand
AGGAAACAAAATTATCCTTTGATCCTTATATTTCTCTTATAAAACCAGTTTTTATCGCTTGTATTTCTGGTGGAGTTAGTTATTTTATTCTTCCAATAATTACCAATTGTTTGGAACTGTTTCTTCGATGTGGGATTTATGGTCTTAGCGTTATTCTTGGTATGTTCTTATTTTGTAGTAAAGATTTTATGCGCTAATCAAAAAAGTAGAGAAACCTGCTCGCTTTCTCTACTTTTTGCTAGTTATAAATGAAATTCTTTTATAAATTCTTCTTCCGTTATAATTGGAATTCCTAATTCTTTTGCTTTTTTATTTTTGGAAGAATTAGATGTGTTATCATTATTAATTAAATAATTAGTCTTACTTGTTACAGAGCCTGTTACTTTTCCACCTAAGTTTTCAATCACAGCTTTTACTTCATTTCGATTTTTAAAATATTCCACAGAACCTGTAATTACAAAATTCAAACCTTCCATCGTTTGTTCCACTGCTTGTTCAAAAGAAGGCTTTTCAATCTTTAATCTCATACATAATTGATCGATAACTTTCTCATTATGTTCATTTCTGAAATAATCATAAATACTGTTTGCAATAACTTCTCCAATTCCATCAATTTCAACTAAATCTTCTACTGTAGCTTCTTTTAATCTATCAAGTTGATACTCATACTTTTGACAAAGCATTTTTGCATTTGATAATCCAATATTTGGAATTCCAAGACTATAAATAAAACGAGGTAGTGTTGTATTTTTTGCCTTGTTGATCGATTCCATTAGCTTATCATAAGACTTTCTTCCAAAACCTTCTAACTCTAAAATCTTTTCTTCATACTTAGATAACTCAAACAAATCATATAACTCTGTTAAAAATCCTTGGTCAATAAACTTATTCAATGTCATCTCTGAAAGCCCATCAATATTCATAGCATCTCTTGATACAAAATGAGAGAAGAGTTTCACTTTCTTTGCAGAACAATATTCATTCCCACAATATAAAGAACGTACTCCATTCAAATCTTGAATTTTTGTACTACCACCACAAGCTGGACAGTGCTTTGGGGTTTCTAAATTACCACTTTGTGTTAGATTATTTGCAACTTGAGGAATAATCATATTGGCTTTATATACAGTAATACAATCTCCAATTCCAAGTTTTAAATTTTCTAAAATACTAATATTATGAAGACTTGCACGACTTACTGTAGTTCCCTCTAACTCCACTGGTTTAAAAATCGCAACTGGATTAATTAATCCAGTTCTCGATGGACTCCACTCTACTTCGATTAGTGTTGTCTTTGCTAATTCATCTGCCCATTTAAATGCGATGGAATCTCTTGGAAATTTGGCAGTTCTTCCAAGACTTTTTCCATATGCAATATCATCATAAATCAGAACAAGTCCATCTGATGGAAAATCGTTATGTTCAATAGCTTTGGCAAACTCTTTCACTGCCTGTTCTATTGTATCTGCTGTTACTCTCTTATAATCAACAACTTCAAACCCTTGTTCTTTCAAAAATACAAATTGGTTTTCAATGGAGTTTTTAAAATCTACACCTTCTGCTTCCACTAAATTGAAAGCAAAAAAATGTACATTTCTTTTGGCTGTAACTGCATTATTTAACTGACGAACAGAGCCACTACATAAATTTCTTGGATTTTTATACTTGGCATCTACATCTTCAATTTCAGCATTGATTTTTTCAAAATCAGAATATTTAATCACTGCTTCTCCACGTAAAATCATTCGTCCTTCATAAGAAATTTTTTTCGGAAGATTCACAAATGTTTTTGCATTATTTGTAATGACTTCTCCAACTTCTCCATTACCACGTGTTACAGCTTTTACTAATTCACCTTTCTCATAAGTTAAAACAATAGTTAATCCATCTAACTTCCAAGAAAGTAATCCTTGTTGATCCTTTAACCAATCTTTTAAATTTTCTACTTCTTTGGTCTTATCAAGAGAAAGCATTGGTGATGTATGCTCTTCTTTTTGTAGTTCGCTAAGAAGTTCATATCCCACTTGAACAGTTGGACTATTAGCATACACAGTGCCTGTCTCTTTCTCAAGTGCAACTAACTCATCATAAAGTGTATCGTATTCCAAGTTACTCATAATTTCTCTATCTTCTTGATAATATGCTTTATTTGCCTCGTTTAAAATTTTTATGAGTTCTTTGATTTTTGCTATTTTTTGTTCCATCCATTCTCTCCTTCAAAAGCATTTGATTTAACTTCATTAATTCGTCTTCTGAAACATTTCGATAGGTTCCTACTTTCAAATCGCCTAACTCTACATTCATAATACGAACTCTTTTTAATGTAAGAACTTGATATCCTAAATATTCACACATTCTTCGAATTTGTCTATTTAACCCTTGTGTTAAAATAATTCGAAACTTACAATTTCCTTCTTTTTTTACAATACAAGGTCTTGTGACTGTTCCAAGAACCGGAACCCCTCTCGACATATGATTGATAAATTCCTCTGTAATTGGTTTATGAACGGTAACAATATATTCCTTTTCATGATAGTATCTCGCTTTGCAGATCCTATTTGCTAATTCGCCATGATTCGTTAATAAAATTAATCCTTCTGAATCTTTATCAAGTCGTCCAACTGGATAAATTCTAGTTGGATACTGAATGTAATCGATAATGTTATGTTTCTCTCTTTTTTCGGCTGTACAGACAATTCCTCTTGGCTTATGAAATGCCAGTAAAACTAATGTGTCTTCTTTCTGAATTTCTTTTCCATTCACAGATACTTTTTGTCCTTGTAGCACTCTTGTTCCCGGTACTGCTATCTTACCATCGATCGCTACCTTTCCTTGCATAATCCAATCATCTGCCTGTCTTCTCGAACAAATACCTGCATCACTTAAATATTTATTGAGTCGAACTCCCTTTTCCAACTCCGTTTGATTCGCCCCTGGAAGAATGGATTGCTTGCTCTTCTTGGTCATATTTGCCTCCTATATTATCATGATATTCCCCCATTAAACAAATCCCTATCGTTCCTTTTCCAAATTTCGCTCCCATATCAGGATTTGCATTCTGTATCAATACCGATGAATGTGGATACCTTCTTGTTAAATGAGAAGATACTAATTTTGCCTGTTCTAACACATCTCCATGAATAATACAAAATTGTAGTGAATGTTCTCGGACTGTCCCTAATCGTCTTTCCATCATCTTTATAATTTTTAAAAATGCTTTTTTATTATTTCTAACATCTTTTAACTTTTGACAAAATCCATTTTCATTCATAACAATCACTGGATTTTTTCGCATTACTTTATGAAATAAGACCTCTTTTGGTGTAATAACTCCTACTTTTGATAAATAAGGCAAATCTGCAAGCAAAAATGCCCCCCAAAATCCAGTCTTACTTTTTTCTACCCATTCTACGATTTCATCTAATGTTCTACCATTTTTTTTCATGGCAACTGCACTCATAATCATCAATCCAAGTCCCATAGAAATACTTTTTGAATCCAATTGAACAATTCTTGCATGTGGATATTCTTCTTGCAGTTCTAAAATTGC
>JADIML010000251.1 GCA_017694765.1 Candidatus Scybalomonas excrementavium | reverse complement strand
GGTGTAAAAGCTGTAAATCCTAATAATGAAGTGATGTTAATTACAACACAAGGTATTGTAATTAGACTTCAAGTAAATGATATTTCCGAACTTGGAAGAATTACATCAGGTGTAAAACTCATCAATATGAGTGATGATATTACTGTTGCAAGTATTGCAAAAGTAAGAGAAAGTGCAACAGAAGAAACGGAAGAAGTTGTAGAAGAAATATCTGAAGATAAGTAAAGAAAGAATATAAGAGAAAGAAAAAGGGATTCCAACAAAAGAGGAATCCCTTTTTCATAGATTAACTATATTTATTATATTATAAGAAGAAATAGTAATATAATGGGAATATATATTTTTACGGAGGAGAAAATAGTGAAAAGAGGGATTGGCAATTTTCTTTGGAATTGCATTGAGGAAAAGAAAATTAAGAAGAAAGAATTGTGCAAGGGACTTTGTTCACAAAGTGAATTATCAAAAATACTAGTAGAGTCTAAAATATTAAGTTATTTTGTTATGCAGCGTTTATTAGAAAGAATGGGAATTTCAACGGAAAGTTTTGAATATATTGTGCCAGAAAAAGATTATGAATTATGTGATTTGCGTTATGAGATTGAACATAATTTACAAGAAAAGCAGTTTGAAAACATAAAAGATCTATTGGAACAGTATGATAGTAAAATCTATAATAATACAGTTCATAAACAGTATATATATTATATAAAAGCATTAGTTGAAATTCAAATAGGAGATATGGAGCAGGCACTTGGATTTCTAGAGAAAAGTATTGCTTATACGATGCCCAATGGAGTTTACCATGATGTGATATTAGGATTAGAAGAAATAAAGTTACTTTTATTTTATCAAAAATTAAAATATGAATATAAAACAAAGACAAAGCGAGGACAAAAGAAGTATTATCATTTTTTAGAAATTATGAAGAAATATGTAGATGATACAATAGAAGATGAGGAGGTAAAAGCAAGTATTTATCCTAGAATCACAAACGATATGATAGAAATATGTATGGAAAACAGACATTATAAAAAGGCAGAAGAACTGTGTAAAAAGACAATAACATTGTTAAGAGAAAACTTTATGCTAGATGGACTATTAGAGCATATGAAACTATTACGAATTATCTATCAGAATCGTAAAGTTGATGAAAAAGAAACGTATCAGATAGAACGAATGTATCAAGCATTATGTTTGTTTTATAAAGAAGCAGGCGATTACAAAGAAGAGTATTTGATAGGAAAGTCAATGAAACAAATTTCTCTTGGAGCAGATGTCATAAAACAAATCAGAAATACGTATCAGTTATCACAACAAAAACTAGCTAATGATATCTATACAAGGGAGAGTATATCAAGAATAGAAAATCGAAAAAAGAATATTAGTTATAAAAAGTTAAGAGAAATTATACAAACATTTGGAATAGATATGGATATTTATAATACTGTATTAAAAACAATAAATTTTAGAACATTACAGTTAGAAAAAGAAATGACATTGCATTTTAAAAGAAGAGAATGGAAAAGTGCAAGAGAATTATTGGAGAAAATTAAGAAAGAATTATTAGAAGATTCCATTGTAAATGAACAGTTCTTTCAGTACAATACAGCCATTTTACAATATGAGATGAAAGAAATAAATACAAATGAATACAAGGAAAGATTAGAGCAGGCACTCTATTTAACAAAGCCAAAACAGTTTGATATTGTAAATGGATATTTAACAAGACAAGAAGTTTATATTATGAATTGCATTAGTATTTCTATATATGAAATGGGCAACAAAGAAAAAGCATTACAACTATGGTCACAGTTATTAGAACATTATGATACAAGTGTTGGATATGATCTTTTCAATTATCATAATATTATATTGATTTTATCTAATTTAGTGAAAATAATGGAAGAATCAGGAAAAATTGAAGAAGCAGAATTGATTTATGAAAGGGCAATAAAATTATCAAAAAAGGCTAGGAGAGCAGATCGGATAGGACGTTTTTTATATATGAAAGGATGGATATTAGAACATTACAAAAATCAAAAAGAAAAGGCTTATCCATATTATGAACAAGCCTTTTGGATATTTATTCTGTTTAAACAATATAGATATAGTGAGACTGTAAGAAAATATTATAAAGATATTACAGGAAGTGGATTATTTTTGGAGAGAATTCAAGATTATCAAGAGGAATAGCAGAGAATGTGAATAGTAATGATAGCATTAATGATAAAGAAATTAATTTTTTTGTGATTTTTTTATACATAATAAGTACCTCCTAAAATAAAAATTATTTGATAGTTTTATTATATAGGTAAAGAAAAAATACGTATGTGATCTATATGGAAAATATAGAATTTTCTGTATAGATCACATACAAAAGGGGAATAGGGTGATATAGTGAGGGGGTAATAATTTTATATAAACATACAAACTATTAATTGAAAGGAGAGTTTCAAATGAGAAAACTAAAAAAAGTAGCAGTATTTGTAATGTGTGCTATGACTATGATGACATTTATGCCACAAAATGTATCAGCAGAATCAGATGAGAATACAATAAAAACATCTACACCAGAAACTAAAATTAACTGGTCAGGTTATGCTTATTTATCAGATGAAGCTTGGTGCAATATAGTGACTTCCGATAATTTATTTAGAGATAGTCCAACAGTAGTAAATAAAGCAGGAAATAAAGGAGATATAAGAGTTCGTGTCCTAAATGAAAAAGGAGTAGTTATAATTAAATCAACAAGGGTTTCTGTTGGAAATCAAAAAAAGCTTGATAAGATTCCTTTTAATAGTGGGACATATACTATACAAGGCATAGCAGATAAAGGAAAAGCTGGAAAATATCAAATATCTGTGGATTAAAAGAGATGAATAAAAATATTATTAAGTATATTGTATTTAGTACTCCTATTCTTTTGATTATTATTTTTTATCAAGTATATCTGAATGTAGGAACAGTTCATAACTTTTTTAGTCCTATGAATAGTATATTAGTAGAAGGAAATAGTACAACAGAAATGGTACTAGAATTTGATAGTATTTTCTGGGATAAAGCGATTGTAAATGATGCAAATAATGAAGGTGTAGTATTAGTAGAAGTAGAGAATTTAGATGGAAAGGCTATCGTAAGTGAAGTCGTTCAAGTAGGAGAGTTTATAGAACTTAATCAGATTTCTAGATTTCAGGAATACATATTAAAATTGACTTCTTTCAAATCAGATATGAGAGTAAATATTGTTTAATGTCTTGTGCAAAATAAAAATATATAAATATGATAATGTTAAAGAGGTTATTAATCAGTTGAATAATAACCTCTTTTAATTAATAAAAATAAAAACAATATCATATAATAATTAGAGTATAATTTTCGCATACAGTGTTTATGGAAAGGGGATTTTCAAATGAGAAAACTTGAAAAGAAAATAGTATATGTAGGGGGTAGTATAATACTCATTTTATTAATCGTAGCTATATTATTTTTCCAATTAAAAGATGATAAAAAAGAAATTAGAATAGGAGTTCCTTTAGTAGATAATGAAATATATCAATATGATATTTTAAAAGAGGAATTAGAAGCGAAGTTTTCGATAAAAATAAAATATGTAGATTTATATAAAGATCTATATGAAGACGCTACGGAGTAGGATTTAATGACAGGAATTGATACAATAATGGAAAAAAATGAAATCGATATGTTATTGGGGATTCCATCACATCAATTAGAATATGCAATTGAAAATGAACAATTTTTAGACATTACGGATAAAATAAATAACTTAGAAAAATTTCATAAAGGTATTGTTGATATTAGTAAAAAAAGAGGAAATGGTAAATTATACTATATGTCACCAGTATTTGAACAGAGATCTTTATTATTCCAAAATATGGATTTATTAAACCAATTACATATAAAGCCATTGTCCGAATATGCTAGTTGGTATGATTTTTTAGACAAACTAGATGAAGTTCAAGGAAAAATAAAAGAAATGAAGTTAGAACAAAAGCCACTAGCTTTCGGTGTAAAAAATATACAGGAAGATATTTTATTTTCTGAATATGATTATTTAACTCATGCATTTGGACTTGATACTAGTTCCATGGAGAATAATCAATTAAGTTCTAAATGGGAAGAATTTTATAAAATTTTTGCTAAAATTATAATGGATTATGGACTTAGTTTAGAAGAGATGGAGAATGGTATTTATCCTAAAAACTATGTTTTTACCAATAATGAATATGGGTTTATGTTGGCAGACTCATATGATGTAGAATTACTATACAATCAATCAATGAATGAAACATATAATAAAAATGCAACAATCCCACTAGAAATAGATTTTCCTGTTAAAATTTCTTATTTAAGTTATGATGGTTCTAAAACACAAAATTTGAGGGATTCTTCTATTGCTATTGATAAAGATACAAAAAAAAGTAAGGATTGTATAGAAATTTTGAATTATGTATTAAGTAAAGAATATACTATGAAAATGATAGATACAATAGGAAAGTATAGTCATTTTTCAAGTTCTTCTGTTACGTACCCTACTTATTTTGATGAAGATACAATTAAAAAAATAAATAAATCTTATCATGGACGATTTGATGCCAATATAATATACGATGTGGAATATGGAAGCATTATATATAGTACGGATTTACTCAATAACACGTCTGTTTTTGAGGATATATTTAATCGAGCATTTACGCTCGCATATAATAAGAGAAAAAGTAAAAACAGTCAGGAACAGGTCATCGAGGAATCGTTACAATATATTCAAAATAGAATTCAGAATGAGATCGTTAGAAATGAGGATGGAGAAAATATAGATATTGATACAGGGGAAGATGAGGAAGCAGAATATAGCGATATGGATTTATCGGAAAAGAGTTTTAGTATCCCAAGTCTTTTAGAGGAAGAAGATATAAGTGGAATGTCATTGCAATTAAATAGTAAAGGAACTGTCATTCTTACTTATGTAAATCAAATAGCATTGGATTCAGCCAAAAAAGCAGATATAACATATAAAGTACGAGATAGTAAATCTGGCGAAGTATATAACGAAGTAAGGAAAATAGGGAATCATACTGGTTTAACGATTGATCTAACTCTAGATATACAAAAAAATAAAGAAGTAAAAGTATATGCACAGAAGCATTCAGGAACAGGGGCTAGTGTTTCTGGTATGTTAAATTGGTAGAGTATTGCTAATAATATATTTTAATTTTTTTATTCTTCTTTTAAATTTAAAAATTGTGTGATATAATTTATAAGTATTACCATCGTTTTTTATAATAAAGAACGGTGGTATTTTTGTTGTTATATACATAAGAATTGAAATATAAATTTAATGATTATACTAGAAATAGAATAACAGTTTTTTTGTATAGAAACGTTTCCTATGTAGGGCGTATATGAGATACTACAGAAAAAGTTTTGATATGGAGGAGTATTTAATGAATAAAGGGATTGGAAGTTTTCTTTGGAATGTAATTGAAGAAAAGAAAATAAGAAAAGGAACATTGTGTAAAGGAATTATTTCTCAGAGTGAATTATCAAAAATATTTATCCAAGTGAGGATACCAAATTATTTTATAATGGAAAGACTACTAGATCGATTAGGAATTTCAACAGAGCAGTTTGATTATTTGTTACCACAAAAAGATTATGAATTATGTCAGTTGAGATATAAGATCGAGAAAGAGTTACAGCAAGAAAATGGGCAAAAAGTAAGAGAACTGTTAGAGGAATATGAAATCATCGCCAGTAAAAACAATATACATAAACAGTATATCTATTCTATCTATGGGATCGTATCATGGATAGATGGCAAGCAAGAAGAAGCATTGCGATGGTTAAAGAAAAGTATTGAGTGTACAATGCCAGATGGCTTTGAACCACAAGGAATTATAGCAACAGAGGAAATTAAGTTATTAATTCTGTTTGAAAAACTAAATTATGAATATGGAGAGCAAACGAAAAAAAAGCAAAAGAGGTATGTTTTATTTCTACAAAGTATGAAGGAATATGTGGAGAAGAATATAGAAGATGAAAAAGTCAAGGCTAGTATTTATCCTAAAATTACAAATGATCTAATAAAATTTCAAATACAGAGAAAACAGTATGAAAGTGCAGCAAAACTATGTAAAGATACGATTGAATTATTAACAAATCATTTTATGTTACAGGGGTTATTAGGGCAGATAAAATTATTAGTTCAAATTTATGAGAATGTAGAAGTAGCAGAAGAAGAAAAACATAAAATGCATCAAATTTATAATGGATTGTCAACACTTTTTCAGACAACTTTTTTAAGGGTATGTTTTTCAAATTCTTTTGGTGTTAAATAACCAAGAGAAGAATGGATTCTATGATTATTAAACCAGTTGACATAGTCAGCCAATTCTATTT
>JADIML010000250.1 GCA_017694765.1 Candidatus Scybalomonas excrementavium | reverse complement strand
TCATAAATATAATAGGAGTAGATAATATGGCTTACGAAAATGATTATTTAATGCGTATGATAAAACAGATAGCTAGAGCAATTGCTGCTTTTGCTCTTGGAAAAGATTTACCACCATATGAATTACCAGATGAAAAGGATGCGTATACACATGCCGATCATCTATATGAACAGTTGATTCAGATGGTGAACGGGGGGAAAATTAACGAAGCAGAAGATATATTATTTGAACATATTGACTCTGGAATAGATACTATTTTTTATTTAGGGATGAATTTTTATTTATATGTTAATGAATTTTCTAATGATGAATTAGAAGAAAATGGATACTCAAGAGAAGAGATTATAGAAGGAATGAAAGATTTTGCAAAAGCATGTCATGTTGAAGTATCAGACAGTTTTTTTGATTTGATTGAATAATCGAAAAGAGTGAGTATTGAAACACTACATATATTGTTCTGTTGTATAGGGGAGAAAATAGTTATAGCTAAATATTTGATTGGACATTGCTTCTTTTCCGTTACTGATATTTTTAGCATGAGAAAAATATGTATTTTAAAAATAGAAAGAAGTGAGTTCAGGTTCTGATATGTACTACTGTGCGAATGAGAAGGAAGTAGTATGTATAAAGGAGGATTGACGAATGAAAAGAAATTGGAAGAGTGTACTTACAATGGTTGGACTGGGTTGTTTATTTATATTTTCTTTTTATAAATTCAATCAATTCACAACACAACAGATGGAATACCAGGTACAAGTATCTCTAGAGGATGTATCAGTACAAAATATTGTAAATATTAGAAGAGAAGTGACAGAAAATTTTAAAGATTTACAAGCTGTTTCGAAAAAAATTAAAAACTTTGTTCATTTAAATCAAGAAGAAATAAAAGAAAAAGTGCAAAATATAGAAAACTGGGGCAATTATGATTTTGAATATTTTGGAATTGCAAATAGTGATGGTGTAGCTTATATGAGCAATGGAATTACAAAAAATATTCAAAAGAGAAAGTATTTTCGACAAAGTATAAAAGGAAATAAGTATATTGGAAATACTGTAGACAAAGAGAATATTTATAGTATACCAATTTATGACAAAGATCAGATTATAGGCATTGTATTTGCTATTTACCATACGAAAGATTTAGAATCACTGCTTACCATTGAATCTTTTCATAAAGAAGGGTATATGTATATTGTTGATAAAAAAAGTGATGTTATTGTAAATTCTGAAAAATCAGTTATCCATAGTAATGATAATTTTTTTAAAGACTTATTAAAAGACTCAAAAGAAAATTTGGATAGCTGTGAGAAAATGAAATTAGATTTTAACAAAGGTAGACAAGGTTCTATTCAGTATACTTTTCAAAATACAAAAAAATATGCCCACTATATGCGACTAGGGATTAAAGATTGGTGGCTCATAACAGTTGTTCCCTATACTGTATTTGATAACCGGATTACACCAATTGTTGCTAGCACACAAGTAATATGTGGGGTTAGTTTTTTGATGGTTCTCATATGTATTTTACTTGTATATCGCAAGATGAACAAGAACCAAAATTATTTACGTCAGTTGGCATATATCGACTCATTAACAGGAGGATATAATAAAACGTATTTAAAAAGTTATTGGAAGAGTGAAATAGAAAAACAGACAAAAAAGAAAAGTGCTATTCTAGTTTTTAATATTCGGAAGTTTCGAATGGTAAATGAGATGTATAGTTCTTCTGTTGGTGACTTTTTATTAAAGAATGTATATTTTATGATTAAACGACATCTTAGAAGAAATGGAATTGTAGTTCATAATCAAGGAGATGAGTTTATTATTCTATATCATTATACATTTAAAGATGAAATTATACAGTGGATAGAAGGTGTGATGGACGAGCTTTATCGAATCACATATGATAATTCTGTATTGAAAATGAAAGGTACTATTGGAATTTATGAAATAGTAGATATGAATACAAATTTTGATAAAATGTATGATTATGCCAATATGGCAAGAAAGAATGCAAAGGAAAAGAATAATAGTTATAGATTTTTTAATGATACGCTACGACAAGGTGAACTCAATTATAAGAAACAAGAAGATAGCATTGATAAAGCTATGGAAGAAAAAGAATTTTATGCTTGGTTTCAGCCGAAATATGATTCTAAGAATAAGCAGATAATCGGAGCAGAGGCATTAGCTAGGTGGAAAAAGAAAGATGGTTCTTTAGTACCGCCGAATCAATTTATTCCTATTTGTGAAGAAACTGGTAGAATATTAAAACTTGACAGACTTATTTTTGACAATGTTTGTATGCAGTTATATAATTGGATCAATAATGGAAAGAAAATCGTTCCAATTTCTATTAATGTATCACGTGCATATTTAGAAAATCCAGAGGTTTTAGTATTTTTAAAAGAATCCATAGAGAAATATCAAATACCAGCTCAGTATATTCAATTAGAAATTACAGAGAGTAGTTTAATTGAAAATGAAGAAATGCTAGAGAATATGATTCAGAAAATGCATGATATAGGTTTTAAAGTTTTATTAGATGATTATGGTGTAGGATACTCTTCTTTGCAATCGATTAATTCTATGAATTTTGATATTTTAAAAATTGATAAAAGTTTTATTGATACGATTGGGAGTGAAAAAGGAAATAGTATCGTTCGTCATACAATTGCACTCGCTTCTAGTTTAGGAATGATAAGTGTAGCAGAAGGTGTAGAAGAAGAAAAGCAGTATCAGTTTTTAGTAGAGTGTGGATGTGATGAAATTCAAGGATATTATTTTTCAAGACCATTGCCACCAGAGGAATTTGTAAGATTGTTGTAAATATAAGCAAAAGGTGGCATATAATAGCAATAGCTTTATGAAAAATTAAAAAAATGTTATAAGAAATAAGGTATTGTTTCTTATGACATTTTTCTATTTCATAGGAAATTTCATGTCCATTTGACGTCGCCAACGAACAGGAGAAACTTGCGAAGCACGTTTCTCCTTGTTTGCAAACGAAGAGGGTTTACAGAAGGCAATGAGTCGTAAATTGCTCATAAACATTACTCTTTATTGGGGTCTTTCACATGAATTTTGGGTAAAAATAGATTGACATTTTTAGTGAGTAATGGTAAGATTCAGTTAGTTAGTAAACGCTAACTCATGTGAATAAATGATGTGGAAACTGGCAAAAGAATATGCTTCAACTTTTGCCAAGTGTCCACATAACAAAAATACATATACTTTAGTGATTAGAATGTGTTTGACATATTCTTTGATAGACAAAATGTAAGAAAGGATTGATTAGGTTTTATGAAAAAATATTTAGCAATTGAAAAAGTAATTGGAAGAGAAATTATTGATTCTAGAGGAAATCCAACTGTGGAAGCAGAAGTACATTTAGTAGATGGTACTGTGGCACTTGCAGCAGCACCAAGTGGAGCTTCTACTGGTGAATTCGAAGCATTAGAACTTCGTGATGGAGATAAATCTCGTTTTCAAGGAAAAGGTGTACAAAAAGCAGTAGAAAACATCAATACAACAATCTGCAATGTATTAAAAGGAATGGATGCATCTGATATTTATGCAATCGATAAAGCTATGATTGATGCAGATGGAACAAAAGATAAATCAAATCTTGGAGCAAATGCTATTTTAGCGGTTTCTATTGCTTGTGCAAGAGCAGCAGCATTTTCTTTACAAATTCCATTATACCGTTTCTTAGGAGGAATTTCTGGAAACAAACTTCCAGTTCCAATGATGAACATTTTAAATGGTGGTGCACATGCTGCTAACACAGTAGACGTACAGGAATTCATGATCATGCCATCAGGAGCTCCATCATTCAAAGAAGGACTTCGTTGGTGTACAGAAGTATTCCATGCATTACAGTCTATCTTAAAATCAAAAGGTCTTGCAACTTCTGTTGGTGATGAAGGTGGATTTGCGCCTGACTTACAGAGCGATGAAGAAGCAATTGAATATATCTTAGAAGCGATTAAAGCAGCTGGATATGAACCAGGAAAAGATTTTGTACTTGCTATGGATGCTGCTTCTAGTGAATGGAAAGGTGCATCAAAAGGAGAATATATTCTTCCTAAATGCGGAAAGAAATTTACATCTGCTGAACTTGTACAACACTGGAAAGAGCTTTGCGAAAAATACCCAATTTACTCTATTGAAGATGGTTTAGATGAAGAAGATTGGGAAGGTTGGAAACTTCTTACAAAAGAACTTGGTGATAAAGTTCAATTAGTTGGTGATGACTTATTCGTTACAAATACAGAACGTTTAAGCAAAGGAATTGAAATGGGATGTGGAAACTCTATCCTTATTAAATTAAATCAGATCGGTTCTGTATCTGAAACATTAGAAGCGATCAAAATGGCTCATAAAGCAGGATATACAGCAGTTACATCTCATCGTTCAGGTGAAACAGAAGATACAACAATTGCCGATCTTGCAGTTGCATTAAATACTTGCCAGATTAAAACAGGTGCACCAAGCAGAAGTGAACGTGTTGCAAAATACAATCAATTATTAAGAATCGAAGAAGAATTAGGTGCTAGTGCATGCTATCCAGGTATCGGAGCATTTAATATCAAAAGATAATAAAAGTATTCGATAAAAGATAGTATCCTACTGATATCGTTATAAAGCTTGAAGGGGCTGTTGCAAAATAGATGAATTATCATCTATGGAGCAATGGCTCCTTTTTATAATTTGGAAAATTATATCAACTAGTTTCCATTAAGTTTGGAAGGATATAGAATAACAGAATGAACAGTCATCTGTTTCCAATAAAAGAAACAAAGAGGGTATTGCTCCATCATCTATTTTGATGATTTTGTGACACCCTCTTTTATTTAGTAGGATTATTATAAGAAATATCAAAAACTAAATTTAACTACTTTTTAATGTCCAATCGATAAGCAATATTTAAAAAGGGCGTGGAGTGGCTTACTGTGCTACTTGTGATGGAGAGTTTTTCACAGGAAAAGATGTCTATGTAGTTGGTGGCGGATTTGCAGCAGCAGAAGAAGCTATCTTTTTAACAAAATATGCCAATAAAGTCACAATTTTAGTTATCACAGAAGAGTTTACTTGTGCTGGTTCGATTGTAGATAAAGTAATGGCACATCCTAAGATTGATGTAAAATTCAATACAAAAGTATTGGAAGTTGGAGGAGAAGGAAGCCTTCAATATATTATTGCAGATGAAAACGGCACAATCAATCGTTATGAAGGTCAAAATGGAGAGAATATCGGAGTCTTTGTTTTTGCCGGATATGCACCAGCGACAGGTCTTTTTAAAGATTTGGTCGAATTAAATGAACAAGGGTATTTAATTACTGATAGAAGACAACAGACATCAGTAGAAGGACTGTATGGAGCCGGAGATGTGTGTATTAAAGAGTTACGCCAAGTTGTAACAGCGGTATCAGATGGAGCAATTGCAGCCACATCTATGGAAAAATATTTATTTGAGCTTTATGAAAAATTAGGATTAAAGAAAGAAAAGAAGGAAAAGCCGGTTGTAATAGAAGAAGACGAGGTAGAGGAAACACAAGAAGAAGGAAGTGGATTTTTAACAGAATCTATGAAAAAAGAGTTAAAGCCAATTTTTGAACGTTTTCAACATACAGCTATTGTAAATGTATATGTAGATGATTCTTCTCTTTCAAGTGAAGTAAAAGGCTTTGTAACAGAAATGGAGCAATTAAGCCCGAACTTACAATTCCGCTATCAAGATAAAAAGGAAGAGAATAGAACTTATCCTTCTTTAGCGATTTGTAATGAAAAAGGAGAAGAATTAGGAGTACAATTTCACGGTGTTCCAGGTGGGCATGAATTTAATTCGTTCATTATTGCTCTTTATAATAGTGCAGGACCAGGACAACCAATCGATGAAATGGTGTTAGAGAAAATTAAAAAGTTGAATAACAATTATAATATACAAGTAGCCATTTCTTTATCTTGTACAATGTGTCCAGAAGTAGTAATG
>JADIML010000249.1 GCA_017694765.1 Candidatus Scybalomonas excrementavium | reverse complement strand
AAAGTACATAACAGAATTTTATTTTCTACACTTATTTTTTCCTTCCTCATGCCATATATAGTTTTTATTTTTACCCCCTTTTCTCTGTCTGCTGCTACCAAAAACAATCAAACAAGCTCTGCATACACGTTAAAGGAAAATGAACTTTATGCAAAATCTGCTCTTCTAATGGATGCTTCAAACGGACGAGTTCTTTATGAAAAAAATGGATACGATATTTTACCAATGGCAAGTACGACTAAAATTATGACTTGCATTTATGCTCCTGAAAATAGTAATCTTGATGATGTTGTTACGATCTCTTCCAATGCAGTAAATCAACCAAAAGTTCGTCTTGGTATGAAAAAAGATCAACAGTATACACTACGGGATCTTCTCTACGCCTTAATGCTAGAATCTTATAACGATTGTGCTGTAGCCATTGCAGAACATATCAGTGGAAGTGTGGAACAGTTTTGTTACGAAATGTCTAATAAAGCAAGAGATCTCGGTGCTTATGATACAAACTTTGAAACACCGAATGGACTGGATAGTGAAAATCATCATACAACAGCCTATGATCTTGCTCTTATTACAAAATATGCCCTCCAAAATGAAGACTTTATTACTATTACCAATACAAGCTCCCATACTTTTCAAGAGATCACAACGGGAACATCTCGTACGGTTTATAATAAAGATGCCTTTCTAACCCAATACCCTGGTGCTTTTGGCGTAAAAACTGGATTCACAAGTAAAGCAGGATATTGTTTTGTTGGGGCTGTTAAACGAGATGAAAAAACTTTTATTTCCGTTGTATTAGCCAGTGGTTGGCCACCCAATAAAACTTGGAAATGGAGCGATACGAAAAAGCTTATGGACTATGGAGTGACACAATACTCCCTACAAGAAGTTGGCATTGAACGCCCACATTTAGAAAAGCTCCCTGTTATCGATGGTCAAAAAGCAATGGTTTCTTTATATACAGATGTAAAAAAAGAGACACTTTTAATGTCTTCTTCTGAACAAGTAGAAGTGAAAATAAATCTTCCTAAACAAGTAACAGCTCCGATTGCAAAAAATATGCCTATTGGCTCTATTTCTTATTATTTAAACGGAGAAGAATTCCGTTGCTATTCTATTTATACAAAGGAATCGATTAAAAAAATTGATTATCCATATTGTTTTCGTAACATTTTTCTTCACTGGATAAAAGGAGTATCACTTTTCTAATTCCTTTTTTCTTAATTATGGAATCGAATCTGAAATCAAACCGATATGCCTTGCTCCATATTTCTTCCTATGCTATAATTTGCCCATACATAAATGAGAAAAATGAAAAGGAGCATTTTATGAAAATACAAAAACTAGTTAAAATACAAAAACTAGTTCCGTATAAGATTTACTTTCTTGGAACTATCTTCTGTTTCTGTATAAGTTTTCTTCTAAGTGGTTGTTCAGCAAAACAAACTCCTTCTGTCTTATCAGATACTCGTTTTATGCTGAATACCGTTGTAACAATTAGCTTATATGATTCATCAGATTCTAGCATTTTAAATGGAGCTTTTGATTTATGTCAACATTATGAAGATCTTCTTAGTCGAACAAAAGAAGGAAGTGAAATTTATACTTTTAACCATAGGAAAAATAATAGTCCTCTTACGATTTCCGATG
The DNA here is from genome assembly GCA_017694765.1 of Candidatus Scybalomonas excrementavium. Taxonomy (GTDB): domain Bacteria; phylum Bacillota; class Clostridia; order Lachnospirales; family Lachnospiraceae; genus Scybalomonas; species Scybalomonas excrementavium. Next base: position 986 of record JADIML010000249.1, on the reverse strand, counting down.
ATACAGCTGAATTGATTCAAAAGGCACTTTCTTACTGTGAATTATCAAATGGAACTTTTGATATTACAATTGCACCGATTTCCTCTCTTTGGGATTTTCAGGCAACGACTCCATCCTTGCCAGACAATACAGAAATAAAAAAACAACTGAAAAATATTAATTATAAGGACTTACAAGTAAAAGGAAATATTCTTTCTTCGAAAAATCCCTATACACAAATTGATCTTGGGGCAATCGCAAAAGGATTTATTGCTGATAAGATAAAAGAGTATTTAATTGCCAATAACGTACAAAGTGCTGTCATTAATTTAGGTGGCAATGTATTATGTGTTGGTGAAAAACCATCTAAGGAACCATTTCATATTGGTGTACAAAAACCATTTGAAACCCATCAAGAAACAGTGCACACACTTTCAATTAAAGATTTATCCATTGTATCTTCTGGTATTTATGAACGATATTTTAAAGTAGATGGTAAATTATATCATCATATTTTAAATCCCAAAACTGGATACCCTTATGATACGGACTTAACTTCTGTTACTATTTTATCCAAAAAATCTGTGGATGGAGATGGTCTTAGCACAACTTGCTTTTCCTTAGGACTTGAAAAAGGAATGGAATTGATTGAATCTTTGGATGATGTATACGCTCTTTTTATTACAGAAGATGGAACTCTTCATTATACAAAAGGCTTTCAACAGTTTATTTCTGAATCATAGGAGATTGTGACAAAACCATCATTTTTTCTGTAGGGATTGTCAACCACGCTTTCTGACCTACTTGCATTTCTTCCCATTCTTCTCCTTTTTTGACGATGGTCCAAATAGTCCCTTTCTCCTGTTTTCTTCCTTTACATGGAGCAACTAATATTTGATATTCATAAATATCTTCAAAAATATCTATAATCTCGACACAAAAACTATCTTCTTCCTCTTTTTGCTTTCTTAAGCATAAATTTCTCTCATGAATTCCAATGATCGTAC
>JADIML010000248.1 GCA_017694765.1 Candidatus Scybalomonas excrementavium | reverse complement strand
ATATAATCTTTTACCAAATGCAAAACTTCAATTTATAAGACATGCAGGACATGAAGTTAATGTAGAAAATCCGAAAGAGCTAGGAGAAGTTCTCCAAAAGTTTTATGATATCAGTCAAGACAAAAGAGACTTAGAATCGGGAAAATCACAGTGAAGAAAGGATTATATATGATGGAAGGAATAATTTATAGAAAACTACGAGTAGAAGAAGCAAAGAAATTTTGGGAAATGAAGAATGAGCTTGATAAAGAAACGAAGTTTATGATGTATGAGCCAGGAGAACGAGAAGAAAAAGCAATGAATTTGCAAGAAATAAAGAGCGGAATTCAAAATGCAATAGAAGATCAAGATTTTTTGATAGTTGCTGAATGGAAAGAACAGATTGTAGGATATTTATCAGCAGAACGTGGGATACCAAATCGGATCAAACACACAGCCTATGTGGTAACGGGAATAAGAGAAGGATATCGAGGAAGAGGAATTGGAAAAGAACTATTTAAAAGATTGGATTTATGGGCAAGAGAAAATCATGTAACAAGATTAGAATTGACTGTCATTTGCAACAACAACATTGCAAAAAATTTATATGAAAAAAATGGTTTTGTAGTGGAAGGAGTGAAGAAAAACTCTATGATAATCGATGGAGAATATGTGGATGAATTTTATATGGCGAAGATAGTAGATGAAAAATAAAGGATGATTAAAGAAAGAAGGGATTGTATGATTTTAGAAACAGAACGATTATATTTGAGAAGATTGGAGCAGTCCGATTATTTTGATTTATGTAAAATGTTACAAGATGAAGAAGTGATGTATGCTTATGAACACGCTTTTTCAGATGAAGAAGTACATGAATGGCTTGATAGACAACTGAAACGATATGAAGAGTATGGATTTGGATTATGGGCTGTCATCTTAAAAGAAACAGGAGAGCTTATTGGACAATGTGGGCTTACAATGCAAGAGTGTAAAGGAAAACAAGTCCTTGAAATCGGCTACTTTTTTCAAAAAGACTACTGGCATAAAGGATATGCAACAGAGGCAGCCGTTGCCTGTAAACAGTATGCCTTTGAAACGTTAAAAGCCAAAGAAGTATTTTCTATTATAAGAGATAACAATATTCCATCTCAACATGTGGCAAAAAGAAATGGAATGAAAGTAGTCGATCAGTTTGTAAAACATTACTATGGAATGGATATGCCGCATTTCGTGTTTTCCATAACACGTGAGAAGCAATAAAGGATACAGTAGTTTATGAAAAATCATTTTGTTTCAAAATTCCATTGTAAGGAAACTATAAAAAATAGCATAAAATTTAATAAGGAAAATCCAAATCCTATGTAAATATGGGAAAAAATGAAGGAGTAGAATAGATTGTGCTTGTATAAAGTTTAAATCTATATTATTATGAGAATAGGAAATTTTACACTTTTATGTTCTTAGTAGGAGAAAGTATAGAATTTCTTTCTTTTTAAGAGCAGTTTGAAGTATGTATCATATATTTAGGAGGAAGACTCGTGAAGAAGGAAATCGTTATCGTTCTTGACTTTGGTGGTCAGTATAATCAATTAATCGCTAGACGTGTTAGAGAGTGCAATGTATACTGTGGAGTTCATCCACATACATTGAGCTTAGATAAAATTAAAGAAATGAATCCAAAAGGGATCATTTTCACTGGCGGACCAAATAGTGTGTATGGAGAAGATTCTCCAAAATGTGAAAAAGAAATTTTTGAACTTGGAATCCCAATTCTTGGAATCTGCTATGGTTCTCAGTTAATGTCTCATATGCTTGGAGGAACTGTGGAAACAGCTCCAGTTAGTGAATATGGAAAAACAGAAGTTACTGTTGATACAACATCTAAGTTATTTGATGGTGTGTCTGAAAATACAATCTGCTGGATGAGCCATACGGACTATATTGCAAAAGCACCAGAAGGATTTACAATTACAGGGCATACACCAGTTTGTCCAGTAGCAGCAATGGAGCTTCCAGAAAAGAACCTTTACGCAGTGCAATATCATCCAGAAGTTATGCATACACAAGAAGGAACAAAAATGATTCGTAACTTCTTATACAATGTATGTGAATGTGCTGGAGATTGGCAGATGGATTCTTTCGTGGAAACAACAATTGAAGCGATTCGCAAAAAAGTTGGTAATGGTAAAGTATTATGTGCATTATCAGGTGGTGTTGACTCTTCTGTTGCAGCGGTTATGCTTGCAAAAGCAGTAGGAAAACAGCTTACATGTGTATTTGTTGATCACGGTTTACTTCGTAAAAATGAAGGAGATGAAGTAGAAGCGGTATTTGGACCAGAAGGACCATATGACTTAAACTTCATTCGTGTAAATGCACAGGATAGATTTTATGAAAAATTAGCAGGAGTAGAAGATCCTGAAACAAAGAGAAAAATTATCGGTGAAGAATTTATTCGTGTATTCGAAGAAGAAGCGAAAAAAATCGGAGCAGTTGATTTCTTAGTACAAGGAACAATCTACCCAGACGTTATTGAATCTGGACTTGGAAAATCTGCTGTTATCAAATCCCACCACAACGTTGGAGGACTTCCTGACTACGTAGATTTCAAAGAAATTATCGAACCACTTCGTGACTTATTCAAAGACGAGGTAAGAAAATCAGGTCTTGAACTTGGAATTCCAGAATACTTAGTATATCGCCAACCATTCCCAGGACCAGGACTTGGAATCCGTATTATCGGAGCAGTAACACCAGAAAAAGTGCGTATCGTACAAGATGCAGACTTCATCTATCGTGAAGAAATTGCAAAAGCAGGTGTTGACAAACAACTTGGACAATACTTTGCAGCATTAACAAACATGAGATCCGTAGGTGCTATGGGTGATGAAAGAACATACGACTATGCAGTTGTATTAAGAGCCGTTACAACATCAGACTTCATGACAGCAGAATCAGCAGAACTTCCATGGGAAGTTTTAAATGTTGTAACAAGAAGAATTGTCAATGAAGTAAAAGGGGTAAATAGAGTGCTATATGACTGCACTGGAAAACCACCAGCAACAATTGAATTAGAATAGTATCCACAAGTCTGGAAATGCCTAGAACAGGGCATTTCTGGGCTTTTTTCTTGTATAG
>JADIML010000247.1 GCA_017694765.1 Candidatus Scybalomonas excrementavium | reverse complement strand
GGAAGTACAGTGCATAAATACAAAGGTTTAATAAGAAGTCATTACCAAGAACAAGTCCAAGTGGTAAAATGACTTCATCAGCAAAAAACATGTGATTAAAACATCCATTGATATATCCAATCAACATATATACGAGAGCATAAATACCAAGATATCCACCATATAAAATATCAAGTAAAAGACCAGCAAAAAATCCTACTAAGACCCCTTCTGTACGTCCTCTCATAAATCCAATGGAAACGACAAGAATTAATAAAATATTTGGTGAAATATTGGCTAATTTTAGTGATTGAAATATTGTTGTTTGTAAAAGAAAACAACAAATGGTTGTAATAGTTAGGGTAATTATTTTTTTCATTTATACATCCCCCTTTCTACTCAAAATCATCTGGTGTCTCTTTTACTTTTTTGATAACGAAAACTTCACGTAAATGCTGAAAATCTACAACAGGCTCTAATTTGGCTGTTTTTTCAAGATTGGAAGATTCGATTTCAATGTCTTTTACATATCCAATTGTAATGCCCGGAAGAAACTTAGAACTGGTTGGAGATGTTACAAGTTCATCGCCATCTTTGATTTTGGCATCTTTATTGATGTTAATAACATTTATGTATCCATTTTCCATTTGTTTTTGATTTCCTACAACAATACAAAAGTCAGAAGTTCTGGAAAACATAGCAGCTACATTACTTGAATCATCAATAATAGCACGAACCTTTGCATGATTTTTTCCTACATCTGTTACAATTCCAACAAGACCAGAGCCAGCAATAACATTCATATTGATTTCAATCCCATCTTTTTCTCCTTTATCAATGACAAAGGTATGAAACCAGTTATTGGATCCACTGCTAATAATACTAGCAGCTACTTTATCATAATCAGAATATTTTTTATCTAATTGATATAATTTTCTAAGTCGTTTTAATTCTTTTTGATCTTGAGAAAGAGTATGGTTCTCTAATTGTAAAGCATCAATACGCTCTTTCAATTCCTCATTTTCATCTTCTAAGTCATGAATATTTTGAAAACGAGAAAAGAAATCGTTTATAGAATTTCCAGCTGTTGTAATTCCTTTTTGCATGGGAACAACAACGATTCCAGTAATAAACTGGAATGGTTTTGTTGCTCCTGGAAAGATTGCACTAACGGTAATCAGTCCTATACAAAGGATACTTAGTACAATCAATAATACTTTAGGTGAAAACTTATTGTTTGGAGAATATTTCATAATAAGTACCTCTTGCTATCTATTATAATCGCATTACAGATGCAAGACCTTGATATTCTTTCGAATCCATCACAATTCCAAGTCCACGAATGACAGATTCTTCTGGATTTTCTACAAGGTTTGCTTTTAAATCTAGGTTTTCTTCAAAGAGCTTATCAAGATCTTGAATTCTTGAAGAACCACCAGTTAAATAAATTCCGCTGTGAATGATATCAGCTGCTAATTCAGGTGGTGTACGTTCTAAAATAACTTTAGAAGCATCGATAATTGTCATTAAATATTCATCAATAGCTTCATAGACCATAGCACTGTTAATTTCTTTACGAACTGGAAGTCCTGTAATAATATCTCTTCCTAAAATCGTCATAGTTTTTGTTTCTTCTTGATTTGGTATAGCATGTGCAAGTTCACATTTTAATCGATTTGCTGTCTTTTTACCAATAATTAAATTGTATTGTTTTTTTACTTGAAGACAAATAGCATCATCTAATTGATTCCCTCCAATTTGAAGCAATTTACTTAATACAATTCCCCCTAATGAGAGAATAGAAATTTCGGTTGTATCAGCTCCAATATCAACAAGCATAATCCCTTTCGCTTCCTCAACAGAAACTCCTGCACCAAGGGCATCGGCAATTGGCTTTTCTACCATAAAAATTTGCTTTGCACGAATTCCAGCACCAGCAACTAAATCAAAAAAAGCTCTTTTTTCCACCTCTGTAATATTATGTGGAACAGCAATATAATAATCTCTTTTACCAACAGAAGTTAATTTTAAAGAACGATCGTTCATAAAAAGTCGCAGTAAAGATTGCATGTTCTGAAAATTTGCAATCACTCCATGAAGCATAGGAAATGACACTTCGATATAAGATGGTGCTCTTTCATACATATCATATGCTTCGTCACCATAGGCAGAAGTTTCTTTTTGCTCTTTGATAGCAATAATATTTTTTTGATGAAGTATAATTCCTTTTCCCTTACGGTATAGTTTAAAACTGTTGGTACCCAAATCCATACCAAATATTTTTTCTGACACTGATAAAACTCCTTTCTATATACACATTCATGATTCATCAAGTAATCCTTCCTGAAAAAGGCTCGTATACTGATGTTCCCCTAAAATGATGTGATCAATAAGCTGAATGCCAAGCAATTTTCCAGCTTGTAAAATTTTTCTTGTAATTTGAATATCTTGTTTGCTAGGCGTTGCATCCCCAGATGGATGATTGTGTACGAGTATGAGATTCACAGCCTCGTACTGAAAAGCTTCTAAAAAGATTTCTCTTGGACTAATTAAAGAAGCATTGATTGTTCCTATAGATAGAATAGAATCTCGAATAAATCGATTTTTACTATCTAATAATACAAGGATTAGTTGTTCTTTTGTTAAATGTCTTGTGGATTCCATATAATAGTCAGCAATTGTACTTGGATTTGTAAATTGTAACCTCTCTTTTGCCTTACAAGTAGCAATACGTTTTGATAATTCTACAATGCAAAGAATTTGCACTGCTTTTACTGGTCCTACTCCCTTTATTTTAATCAGATTTTCATATGTTAAGTGCGGAAGTGCCAATATTCCTTGATAAATAGGATGTAATTGATAAATTTTTTCTGCTAGTTCTAAGGAAGTACAATTTTCTGTTCCAGATCGTAAAATGACAGCTAGTAATTCTTGATCCGTTAATTGACTAGCCCCATATTGTTGACATTTTTCATAAGGACGCTGCTCCTTTGGAAATTCTTTCATTGTTTGATACATAATTCCTTCTTTCCTACTCTCCAAGTATGTAAGAAAGTTTTAATGTTGTTTAAAATACTGGTAAAACGTCTTTGACACGTTCTAAAGACATCATAATTCCAAGTTTTGCATGATACCATGTTAAGCCACCTTGAAAATAAACGGCATATGGTGGTTTGATTGGTGCATCAGCACTAAGTTCGATAGAAGAACCGGATACAAATGCTCCTGCCGCCATAATAACATCGCTATCATAACCAGGCATTGCCCATGGTTCTGGACGAACAAAACTATCAACTGGTGCAGCAGCTTGAATACCTTCACAAAAAGCGATAACACCTTCTGGATTTCCAAATTCTACAGCTTGTATAATATCATGTCTTGATTCTGTCCCATTTGGAACGACTTTAAACCCTAATTTTTCATAAATATTTGCTGCAAAGATTGCACCTTTTAATGCACCATTTACAGTTTGTGGTGCTAAAAATAGTCCTTGAAGAAATTGAGAAGTCACGCCAAGTGTTGCTCCTACTTCTTTTCCAAGACCAGGTGTTGTTAAACGATAGGCTGCATTTTCTACGCAGTCTTTTCTTCCTGCAATATATCCACCAATGGGAGCTAATCCCCCACCTGGATTTTTAATTAGAGAACCGACAACTATATCAGCACCTACATCTGATGGTTCGATTGTTTCAACAAATTCTCCATAGCAGTTATCGACCATACAAATCACATCTGGCTTTATATGTTTGATAAAACGAATTAATTCACCAATTTGTTTTACGGAAAAAGTTGGTCTTGTTTGATAACCTTTTGAGCGTTGAATCGTTACTAATTTGGTTTTTTCATTGATTGCTTTTTTGATGGATTCATAATCAAAAGTTCCATCTGGTAATAAGTCTACTTGGCGATAGGAAATACCATATTCTTTTAGAGAACCTTTCGATTCACGAATTCCGATTACTTCTTCTAGCGTATCATATGGTTTTCCAGCAGGAGAAAGTAATTCATCTCCCGGACGAAGATTTCCTGATAATGCTACATTTAATGCGTGTGTTCCACAAGTAATCGTTGGACGAACAAGAGCATCTTCTGTATGGAATACATCGGCGTAAATGGCTTCTAAACAATCACGTCCCATATCGT
>JADIML010000246.1 GCA_017694765.1 Candidatus Scybalomonas excrementavium | reverse complement strand
AAAAAATACAACATAATTGGAATTATGTTGCGCATGTCATAAATGCCACTTATAGCAACAAATGATAAACAACTTTATAAAAAATTTTATATAAATACTAAAAAGTTGAGGTGAAAATTACCTCAACTTTTCTATTGAAATGAAACCTTTATTTTACAACTACTTGACAAGTGTACTTTTTCCCATATAAAGTACCCGTAATCGTAGCTGTTCCTTAACAAAATCTTGCTCCACTTGTTCTTCTTTGGTTGTTGTCTCACTTGCAAAAGTTAATGAAGTAGGTATCAATACCATAGAACAATATCATATATTCTTATTTTTATCTACTCTCTTCTATGATTTTTTATATTTATATCTATATAGTCATGATTGGTATAAATACTTTCTTTTATTTTTTGAAATATATTTTATTTAATATACTTTCTTTCTTATTTTTTTACTGTTCTCTTATTACATTCTTTTTTCATGCAAATCATGTATAGTACAGTTTAAATTAGCTCTTTTGATGCTTTGAAAAAATATAAAATATTTAAATTAACTTCTTGACAATTTTTGCATCATTTGTTATAGTATATATAGAACAAATAGTACTAAGAAATAAAAACTCTAATACCATTTTGATTCTAGGAACAACACCTCGGATAACTTCTCCGATCGTGCTTATCACATTAATTTTTCACAATTGAAAGGAGAAATGACTTATGATGATGCCTCGTATTTTTGGAGAAAATTTATTTGATGATTTTATGGATTTCCCATTTGGAAAGGATTTTGAAAAGAACTTTTTTGGTAGTAAAAATCCTCTTTATGGAAAACATGCAAAGAACATGATGAAAACCGATGTTCGTGAAACTGACACGAACTATGAAGTCTATATTGATTTACCTGGATTTAAAAAAGAACAAGTGCAAGCAGAATTGAATAACGGCTATTTAACAATCTCTGCTTCCAAAGGACTTGATAAAGAGAAAAAAGATGACAATGGTCAATATATTCGTCGTGAACGCTATTCTGGCAATATGAGCCGTAGCTTTTATGTTGGTGATAATGTAACAGAACAAGATATTCAAGCCAAATTTGAAGATGGTATTTTACGACTTATCATCCCAAAACAAGAAAACAAACAAATAGAAGATAAAAAATATATTTCCATTGAAGGATAGAGAAATCGTTGGTAAAGGGACTATCGTAAAAGGAAACGTCCTTTTATAAAAACATATTTTATAAAGTATTTCAATAAAAAATACGCATTGTATAGAGTTTCAATTTCTATACAATGCGTATTTTTTCTACCATTGTTTCAAACGAACGATTAAACGAGCGATTGTGTACTAGCTCTATCTTCCTATCAAGCAATAAGCAAATACAACTTTCATGAATTACTCTGCCACATCTTCTTCTACTTCATAAACTTTAAACTGTCTAACTGGTGCCCCACAGACTTTACAGCGATCGATAGCATCATCTTTTGTCATAACAAATCCACAAACGGAGCATACATAAATCGTATCATGTTGAAACTCTTCTACATTCTTTGCTTCCTTTAATAAATCTGCATGTACTTTTTCAGCATATCTAGCTCCTTCATATGCTTGTTCTGCCAATGGAGCTTTATGAGATTCACAATATTCTTTCATCATACGATATAACTGGTCATACTCAAATTCTTCTTCTGGGATAAACGTTTCAATGGACTCTAAAAATGCAGATGGCTGTTCTAATACCGAATAAAAACTTCTAGCATGGCGATATTCTGACTCTGCTAATGCTTCAAACAAATTTGCTATTTTTGACATTCCTCTCTTTTTTGCACGATCGGCAAAGGTTAAGTATCTTAAATGTGCCATCATTTCCGAATGAATCGCCTCTTCTAATTTTTCCTTTAAAATTCCATCTTTTCGCTCTCTCATATATCCATTTTCATGAATATCTTGAATGTTATATTTTAACACTCCATCTTCCATAAAAAACGATACAATATGATGATTAATATCACAAGCACGAATCTCTTTGGATACGTCTTCAATCATAGCTCCACCACCACCGGTACAAATCAAAGGGATTCCATCTACTTCATCTACAAAGCAAGAATGAACATGTCCACATAATAGATATTTTACTTTTTCTTTCCATGGCTCATACGCCTCTTTTAATCTTATAAATTCTTCTTCGGAAACACAATTTTGAATGAAATGATTTGGTACTGGAATGTGAAAGGAAATCACAACTTGCTTTACTTGTTCCATCGCTAATACACGTTGTACTAAAGAAAGTCCTTCTTCTTCAAAAGTTCTCATGGCATTATCGATAGCTATAACTGCAAAATCATCTGTAAGAATCGCATAATTATGGCGTCCAAAATACTGTTCATAATCTCCCGTATCGTGGTTTCCTCTTAATACATAGAGAGGCTTTTTTGCAATCGCTTCTGTTATTTCTTGAATTTCTTCGTAATAATGTTTTTTTCCATCTGGAACCATATCTCCAACAACTAATGTAAAATCAGAATTTGCACTGGCTTCTAAAGCTCCAGCATATACTTTCATATTATAAGTTCCTAGTCCTTCACATCCTGGATCTCCAATGACTGAAAAGGTTGTTGCTCCATTTACATATATGATTTCATCTTCTATCTTTTGTATTTTTTTCAACTTACTACCTCATTTATCTTTATATTTTTAGAATGATTCCTTTTTTAACTTCTATTTCTCACTACTGTCTTTTATGCTCTTTTTTCCCACCAATCTCACAAAGTGTATGACTAGATGCTTTGGCTATTTGTTCTAACAACTTTAATAATTCTTCTTCTTGTTCATTTGTCATTCCATCTAATAAAGTTGACTTCCAACAAGCTCGAATTTCATAAAGTCGTTCTATCACTGGCATTCCACTTGGTGTAATGTGTAAATGTCGAACACGCTTGTCCCTTTCATCCATAACACATTCCACATACCCTTGATCTACTAGTTTTTGTACTGCTTTCGTCGCAGTTCCTTTATCATATCCACCTGTTTTTGCCAAGTCATATAGTGTAATTCCATCGTGTTCAAAAATTCGTAGTAAAAAAAACTGCTGTCCACTTCCTATTTGAAATTCTTCCAGCATAGTATCAAAATAACGATTTGTATTTCTTTGAATTAAAGAAATAGATTTTAAAAAAGTTGCTGTCTGATGTTTCATTCTTTTCTACTCCATTTTATTTTTCTTTCACCCGATCAAGCGCATATAAGGCTGCTCCTGTCGCCCCAACAATTTCAGGCTCTGGACAAATATATAATTTCGCACCAATTTTTTCTTCCACAGCACGAATCACTCCTGGATTTTTTGCTACGCCACCTGTCATCATAAAGTTTGGCTCCATTCCAACTCTCTTTAATAAAGAATAGGATTTATTCGCAATAGCACGACAAATTCCATTGGCAATATCTGCTTTTTCTTTATTATTGGCAATTAAAGAAATAACTTCTGATTCTGCAAATACCGAACACATACTTGTAATTTCAATCTCTTCTGTGGACTCTAATGCAATTGGACCTAATTCTCCAATTTCTACTTCTAGAGTACGAGCAATCATCTCTAAGAATCGCCCAGTCCCTGCTGCACATTTATCATTCATAACAAAGTCTGTTACTTCCCCTTGTTCATTTAATTTAATTCCTTTACTATCTTGTCCACCAATATCTAAAATGGTTCGAATAGAAGGATTAAAATAATGAGCTCCACGTCCATGACAGCTAATTTCTGTAACTGTTTCATCTGCAAATGGAATACTAACACGACCATATCCTGTAGATACTATCCATGCGATATCTTCTTTTTTTAATCCTGCCTTATCTAAAATTTCTTTTAAAATTTTATTCGCACTTTCTCCTGATTTTGCTCCTGTTCTTACGACTGCAAATGCTTTCATATTGCGATTTTCATCTAAAATAACTGCATTAGTAGAAGTAGAACCACTATCAACTCCCATGACATACATACCATTTTCTCCCTTCCAAATTCCACTTGGCTTTTTTACTTGTTTATTTAAAGACTCTAAAAAAGCCTCTATTCTCGTTAAGATTTGCCCATAGCTTTGTTTTGTATAATCGGTTTCTAATAAAAGCATTGGCTTCGTTACAACATCTTTGAACCAAGCATACTCATACGAATAATTGTCACAAAATTGAACCGTATGATAAATGATACCATCCACACTATCCGCATATTCTTTTAATAGAGCATCTCGATTCGAAGCAATTTCCATTCTCATACATGGAAATTGGCTAAGAAGTCCTCTTGCATATCCAAGAAGCACTTCCTCTTTATCTACTAATAATTTTCTCTCAAGTCCTGTACAAGTTACATCGAATGCAATATGAATATCTCTTTCTTCTAAAATCATACGAATTGCTTCATTGGCTCTTGCACCGATAATTCCAATGTTTAACTTTCCATCTTGCTTATGAATCTCTTGTTGTTTTTGGCGTTCTTTTATCCATTCATAAAAAATAGACTCATCAAACTTTTTCCCTGAGAACTGTTCATATTCTTCCACCATAGCTCTTATTCGTTTCTCATAAAGAATAGCTCCTGCTTCTTTTGTAATTCTTGGAGTATCTAGCATATAGATAAATTTATTTGGCATTTGTTCTTTCAAAACATCATATAATCTCCGAATACTATCACAACAAGTTGTTAAAATAACTCCTTCATAAGCATCATTTGCCAAAAGTTCTTCTAATACTCCTTTTGTAAAACTACATATATTCGGGTGCATAAAAATATCTGCTTGATTAAAGTTTGTAACTTCTGGCTCAATTCGTTTCATTTCCACACCCATTGCTTCAAAAATTTCAATGGGTGCATATTTACAAATATATCCTAACATTTACTTCCCCTCTGTTTCTATTAATTCTAAAAATGCTTCTAACCTTGTCTTAATCTGTCCATCGTGGCTATTTCGTTTATCAATGCCATCTCCATCTAAAATAAGCATCGGTAGCTCTGTTTCTTTCATTCGCTCTTTTAATAACACACTTCCACCAGATGCTTGCTTACATCCCCAGTGACAAAAATGAATCATAGCATCTGGTTTTAATTGTTCAACTAATGATTCTAACATATCTGCTTTTCTTTCGTAAGAACCATTATAAATATTTTTAATAATTTTTCTCGCAAGTGCTTCAAATGGTTTTGTTTCCTCTAACTCTTCTAAGTAATCAATAATAATATCACTTGCTATAATCTGATACTTATCACTACTATTAAAATATTGTCGTAAACTCTCTTGATAAAATGGGAGTAAATGAACCCAAAGAATTCGTTTTCCTTCAAAAATTGGATATGTTTGAATATCTTCATTCATAAATTGAATCAATTCTAAAAAATCTCTTCTTCCCATGAGTAAATGAGTTCCCATCATAAGATAAAGCTGACTAATTAATTCTCCCGGATAATAATGTTTCTTTTGTAATTCAAAGAAGCGAAAAAGCTCTTTTCTCGTTTCATTTTCAATACGAATTGTTTCTTTTAACACCTCTATATCAAAGGACTTGTGAAAATATTGTTCCAATTCTTTTGTAAGTTGTCTTAGCTGATCCGCTAGATAGGTAACGGAAGCCTCATCCTCTTCATAAGGAATATCTAAAAATGTAAATGGTACTCCTTTTTTCTTTTCTAAATATCGAAATGTATTTAAGTTCCCATCACAAGAAAGAGAGGTTGTCACTGCATATTTTGGATTCGGTATCACACCACTATCAACTGCTCCAACAAAAGTTTTATGATACGAGCAAAGTGTTGGTGCCAATCCGATATTTTGGGCAAAGTCAATAAAATGATCTTCTAAATGATAGCCAGCAAAATAGCAAGATAAACATTCAATGGAGAGCATATTCAAATGAAATGCCTGTATAATTTCGCAAGGTGCAAAAATATTGGACCATACATAGCTTTTTTCCTCTCCTAGCGAATCTGCTACAAAAGACATCATCATAGCTTCTAACTTCTGGTACCCTTTTGAAATATTTCTCTTTGGCATAAGTTTCGTTTTCCATTTATTTGCTTTCAAACCCAAAACGATTTTATTCCAACTTTTTTCTGGTGTTTCAATTGCTTCTTTTCGCACAAAATCAATGTACTTATCTACAACGGACACAGCTGTCACCATCCTTTTTTCATATTCTCCTCTTACTGAGTAATAATAAGAGTATAACATACATAGTCTATTACTTCCATGATTTTATCTTTCTTTTTCAGAAAAGAATATAGTTATAATAGAAGTTCTCTAGAAAAATTCATATAAAAAATACGTATTGTCTAGAATTCAACTCTCCACACAATACGTATTTATTCAACACTTTACTATATGATATATTTTTTCATTATTATTGAGAAGTTTTATGGTGTCTTGTTGCGTTTTTTATTTCTATTTTTACAGTTTTTCGAACAAATAGAGATACCATACCATTTAGAATTGCACCGATGAAAAGTAAAATACCAACATGGAACCACTCTAAGGCATTACCAAATACAAGTTGTCCAATCGGTACTGTAGCAGTGGCAACAGCTGTAGATAACGCACTCACTTTACCAAGTATGGATTCTGGAACTTTCCCTTGGATATACGTTAAGGTTACTATATTTCCTACACCAAGACAGAACATAATGACCATACCTCCAATGGCAAAAATAGCAATTCCTATCCATGATTTCGTCCATATTGTTACAGCAACTGCCATACAAAATAGTGCAATGCACATTGGATAATTCCAGAAGTATACTTGACGAAACGGAAACCAATTTACTTTCATAGCTAATAAAATTCCACTGATTAGCATACCACAAGTAATGATTCCTTCTACAAAACCGTATACTTGTGAAGGTACATCAAATACAATATTTAAAACATAAGGAAGAACAACAGAGTTGACTGGACCAATACAAATATTAAACATTCCATAGGATAAAATAATTCCAAAAACAACGATATATTCCTTTCTTAGTATCTTCCATGTCTTTCCCATTTCTCTATAAGAAGAAAGGAACGATATTTTATAAAGTGTTTCTTGTTTTTTTTGTGGAATCCTTAAAAAACATTCCAAAATGGCAGAGAATAAAAAACTAATGGCATTAAAGAAAATAATTGCTTTTATTCCAAAAAATCCATAGAAAATCCCTGCTACAACAGGACCTAAAATATTTGCCCAAGCCCCTACTTGACTGACACAACTATTTGCAAACTGTAAATGTTCTCTTTCTACAATAAGTGGCAAACTAGCAGTAACAGCAGGAGCATACAA
>JADIML010000022.1 GCA_017694765.1 Candidatus Scybalomonas excrementavium | reverse complement strand
AAGAAAAAAGGACCCCAGCGCACGGAGTCCTTTTTTCTTACTTCTAAAAAATGAGGGGAGAGGATTCAAATATTATTGAAAAGCTCTTTACGTGTTTAAGTATACCACACTTATAGAAAATTACAATAAGAAATCCATAAATAAATATTAAAAAAAAATAAACTATTTTACTTACTCATTTTATTTTTTATTTAGTATTTTGCATACAAAATGCAAATTTTATTTTTGTGTTTTTTTTAGATCCAAATGTATTTTTAACAGAGAATTTTTCCCTTCTATTTCCAAATCATAAAAAACAAAAATGATTTACAAAAGGTTCACATATTATTCATAGATTCCACAAAGTTTCTACACATTTATGTTTTATACTAAGTTCATAGTCATACAGGCTATCAAAACAAATTTTTCATATTATTTCATATAGGCTATTGTAAGACATGTGTTCTCTCTCCCCTGAACAAGTTTTATAATAGCCTCCTCCTCATTTATGGAGTTTTTTTTATTTTCTTTATAAGAAATTTTTATATTATGCAATCAACCGTTTTCTCTAATCAATTTCAGATATAATGGTAAAAATATATTATTTACTACATAAACAATAAAAATCCTCTTTTGGAATATAAAGTTTTATATAGTAAACACTAAAGATTAAATTAGATTAGAAGGGAACGGAAGATATATGATTCAATTAAAAGAAATTCGTAAAGAATTAGGAATTACACAAAAACAACTCGCACAAGAACTGTCTATTTCTATTCCCCAAATTTCAAGATATGAAGCTGGTGATACAGCAATGACTCCGGAAACAATTATTAAAATTTGCAACTATCTTGGTGTTACTGCTGATCAACTACTTGGACATCATCCCATTCCTATCTATCCTATTTATCGTGACGCTTCGTGGATTCATGAAAGTGATGTTGCACCTGATATTTTAAATTCAGTTTTGAAACAAATGACAGAGCATTTATCTTTTTTAGAAAAAGAATTAGATTCCATTCATACATTAATTGAAACATCCAAATCCCATTTAAGTTCGTTGGAAAAGACCGAAGTAAAAATTGAATCGGAACTAAAAACTATGAATTCCTATTATAATAGCTTAATTAGTCTTTTGCATAAGTTAGAAACTTCTGTTTCCGTTACTCCGGATTCCTCTAACCTTAGTCATACAACACAAAAAGAAGAACTTTCCTATCTTGACAGTACTGAGTAATGAAAAATCCATTTTAAAAGAAAGAAATAAAGAGGGTATCGCTTATCATCTATTTTGATGATTTTGCGATACCCTCTTTTATATTCGCTCACGATATTCTTATTGTATGAACTATATTAGGGATTACTTATAATTTCTAATAATGACTTCTTCTCCTACTCGCTTCTTTCCATCGGAGTTGATCATCCTTTTTGCAGGTACGATATCAATTTCAAATTCTTTATATAAGTTACAAATAAACTCTGTATTATGATTCGTCAGCATACAATAGCACCCTCGTCTATGTAACTTTCGGAACAATTTAGCAAGTCGTTCATGACTTCCCTTATCAAATCCTTCTTTTGTATACGATTCAAAAGAAGTTGGATTCAGTGGTGCATACGGACTGTCAAAGAAAATGAAATCACCCTTTTTTGCTCTTTGACAAGCCTTTTCAAAATCCCCCTCTAAAATCGTGACCTTTTTTAAATATTTGGAAATTGCTCGTATATTTTCTCTATCATAAGATGGCTTTTTACTATTATTATATGGAACATTAAAAAGCCCTTGTGCATTGACACGATATAATCCATTAAAACAATGTTTATTCAAAAAGATAAATAACCCTGCCATCTCCATATCATATTCTTCTTTGATCATTTTCTCATTATACAAAGTTCGAAGATAATAATAATATTCCTTCCCACCCTCAATAATTTCCTGATCAAATACTTTTAGTTCCCTGATTACTTTCGTTGGACTCTTTTTGATACTTCGATACGTGTGAATTAAGGAACGATTACAATCATTAATCACTGCCCTATTTGGCTGTAAGGAGAAGAGTACAGCTCCTCCTCCAATAAAAGGTTCGAAATACCGATTATATTCTTTTGGCATTCTTTCCTCAATTTCTTTTAGAAGCTGTCGCTTTCCACCTGCCCATTTTATAAAGGGCGTCATCGCTTGTTTCATAGTAGCTTCTCCTTACTTCTTCCTTAGTTTTCGTTCATTTTACTAAGTTTAGCTGTTTGATCGGCTGCAATTAAAGAATCAATTACTTCATCTAAATCTCCGTTCATAATAGAATCAAGTTTGTGTAATGTAAGTTTAATTCTATGATCGGTTACACGTCCTTGTGGGAAATTGTAAGTACGGATTTTTTCAGAACGATCACCTGTACCAACCTGACTTCTTCTTGCTTCTGCCTCTGCATCATGTGCTTTTTGAAGTTCTAATTCGTATAATCTAGAACGAAGAATTTTTAATGCTTTTTCTTTATTTTTTAACTGTGATTTTTCATCCTGACAAGAAATAACGATACCAGAAGGAATATGAGTTAAACGAACTGCAGAGTCTGTTGTATTAACGCACTGTCCACCATTTCCTGATGCACGGAATACATCAAATTTACAATCGTTCATATCTAATTGGAAATCCACTTCTTCGGCTTCTGGCATAATCGCAACTGTAATAGTAGATGTATGGATACGTCCACCTGATTCTGTCGCTGGAACACGTTGTACACGATGAACACCAGATTCATATTTAAAACGAGAATATACACCAGTTCCACTAATCATGAAAATGGCTTCTTTAAATCCACCAATACCATTTTCATTTAAAGACATCATTTCTACTTTCCAACGTCTTCCTTCTGCATAGTTTTTATACATACGATAAACTTCTGCTGCAAAAAGAGCGGCTTCATCTCCCCCTGCACCTGCACGAATTTCTACGATAACGTTCTTTTCATCATTTGGATCTTTTGGAAGAAGTAAGATTTTTAGCTCATTTTCTAATTGTTCGATTTGCTTCTTGGCATCATTTAACTCTTCTTTTGCCATTTCACGCATATCTTCATCTGTTTCTATTTCTAATAATTCTAAACTATCTTCCACTGTCTGTTTTGCTTTTTTATATTCTGTATACTTTTCAGCAATTGGTGCTAACTCATTTTGTTCTTTCATTAACTGACGATATTTTGTCTGGTTATTGACAACATCTGGATCACTTAGCTCCTCTAATACGACTTGTAATCTCTCAATAATTGTATCTAACTTATCAAACATGTGATGCCTCCTACTATTTCTTTCCTATTCTATTTCTTCCTGATTATATTGTGCAAAAGCAATGCGATCAAGTCCTGCTAAATCTTTTTTTATTGTTGCATTTGTATATTCTTCATAGGTTGCAAAAATATCAAGCAACGCTTCTCCTTGATCATGTCCAATTTCAAAAAAGAGCCATCCACCTTTTTTTAAATAGTTTCTAGCTTCTTTTACAATTTTTCGATAAAACGATAAGCCATCTTCTTCCCCATCTAATGCCATTCTTGGTTCATGATCTCTCACTTCTTCCATTAGCGTTTCACAAACAGCCGTAGGGATATATGGCGGGTTCGATACGATAAAATCAAAGGTTATCCCCTCTGGAACCGACTCAAACAGATTTCCTTGTAGTATATGAAAATGTTCTTTCATCTTGGGCTTTTCTTTTTCAAACAAAGTATCTGCATTTTTCTTTGTTACGAGTAATGCTTCTTTTGATAAATCCGAAACATATACGTCTTCATATTGCCCAAGAAGTGCTAAGCTAATACCAATACATCCTGAACCAGTGCATAAATCAAGGATAGTGTTCGCACATTTCACTTTATCCAACACTTCTTCTAGTACAGTTTCTGTATCCTGTCTTGGAATTAAAACATGCTCATTGACATAAAATTCATATCCCATAAATGCCTGTGTTTTCGTTAAATGCTGCAATGGTATATGTTCACTTCTTTTATGAATTAAATTTTCATATTGATTTCTTTGTTCTTCTTCTACTACTTCATCCATTGATAACATATAATCCATTCTTGTAAGCCCTGTTACAAATTCAAACAAATACCAGGCATCTAAAGCTGCATCTAAAATGCCTCTTTGTTCCAACTGCTTAGTTCCCCATGTAACGAGTTCCTTGGCTGTCATCTTGGTAGCTCCTTTCTCCCCTCAAATCTATGAGGCTTTTCCTGATTTCTCTTTCTCTTTTTTCATACATGGACACCCTTCTACTTCGCCTTTTCTTAAGGCTTCTACATAAGGTTTCCAATCAAATACTGCCTCTACAGAACGAATCGCTACCTCAATCATTTCATCTTCTGGCTCTTTCGTTGTAAGACCTTGTAATGCAATTCCCGGTTTACTAAGCCAATTTACAAGTGGATGATCACTTTTTCCTGCCAAACGAATGAATTCATAGGATACACCTGCAATCACTGGCACTAATAGTAAACGTAGAATTAATTTTTCTACTGTTCCATCTACTTGAATGAACATAAAGAAAATAACACTAATTACCATAACGATAAATAAAAAACTTGTTCCGCAACGCTTATGATATCTTGAATGTTTTCTTATATTTTCTACCGTTAAATCTTCTCCATGTTCTAAACAATTAATGGTTTTGTGTTCTGCTCCATGATACATAAAAGTTCTCTTAATATCTTGCATTTTAGAAATCAATGTAATATAAAGCAAAAATAAACCAATTCTAACAATCCCTTCCAAAAGAGATATGATAAACTTGGAATCTGTCCAATTTTTTATCAAACTGGCTAAAAAATAAGGTAAAATCATAAAAAGTCCAATTGCCATTATAATGGAAAAACAAACGGTAAGTCCAATTAAAATATCTTCTGTTTTTCCTTTTAGGCATTTATCAAAAAAACTTCCAACTTTTGATGATTTTTGTTCTTCTTCCTCTTCAAAAAAACTTGCAGAATATGTCAATGTTTTCATGCCAATAACTAAAGATTCTACAAAACTTGCAACCCCTCTCAAAATAGGAAGTTTTAAAATCGGATACCGATCACTATAACTTTTATAATCTTGAATATCTACTACTATTTCTTTATCTGGCTTTCGAACAGCAACTGCATAACGATCGAGATTTTTCATCATAACCCCTTCCATAACAGCCTGCCCACCTATCATTGTTCGCTTCATAGTTTCCTTTCTACCTTTTCATAAATCAAAAATAGGCTGAGATTATTCAATCCCAACCTATTTTTGATATTCTTATTACTGGTTAACACCGTATTTACGATTGAATTTATCGATACGTCCACGAGCTTGAGCTGCTTTCTGCTGTCCAGTATAGAATGAATGACATTTAGAACAGATTTCTACGTGGATATCTTCCTTTGTAGAACCAGTTACGAACTCGTTACCGCAGTTACATACTACCTTTGCTTGATAATAAGCTGGATGGATTCCTTCTCTCATCTTTTTCACCTCTTTGTCAATTATTCATCTATAAGATGACACTTGTGCTTGTCAATCTTTTTCAGTTACGCTTCTAAACAGCTTTTTTATTATAGCATAGCCTTTCTTAGATTGCAACACCTAATATCGGTTTTTTGGAAATTACTGTTTTTTATTGTCTTAATGGCGTTTTAATAATGATTTTTGCACAATTTCTATAAATTCTGTATTATTTTTTGTCTTTACAAACAACCGTAACATTTCATCTAATGCTTCCTCTGAACGATTTCCTGACATCTCTCTTCGTAAAGCATCTACGGTATCTTTCTCTACTGGAGTTAGTAATAAGTCATCACGTCTTGTTCCTGACTTTGGAATATCAATGGCTGGAAAAATTCTTTTTTCCGATAATCTTCTATCTAGCACTAGCTCCATATTTCCAGTTCCTTTAAATTCTTCAAATACGACATCATCCATTTTACTACCTGTTTCTACAAGAGCAGTGGCAAGAACTGTTAAACTTCCACCTTCTCTCATATTTCTAGCTGCTCCAAAAAATTTCTTTGGCATATGAAGAGCTGCTGGATCAAGTCCACCCGTTAATGTTCGTCCACTTGGTGGCACTGTTAAGTTATATGCCCTTGCTAAACGAGTAATACTATCAAGAAGAATGACAACATCTTTCTTATGTTCTACAAGACGTTTTGCTCGTTCTAGTACCATTTCAGAAACACGCTTATGATGTTCTGGCAGTTCATCAAACGTAGAGTAAATAACTTCTACATTTGGTCCTTCAATAGATTCTCGAATATCCGTTACCTCTTCTGGTCGTTCATCAATTAATAATACAATTAACTGCATATCACGATAACTTGTAGAAATGCTTTTAGCAACTTCTTTTAATAAGGTAGTTTTTCCTGTCTTTGGTGGAGATACAATCATTCCTCTTTGTCCTTTTCCAATTGGAGAAAGAAGATCTACAATTCGCATTGCTACACTAGAACCCGGTCTTTCTAAACGAATTCTTTCATTTGGAAAAATTGGTGTCAACTCTTCAAAAGGCTTTCTCTTCGATGCTTCTACTGGATGAACACCATTTACAGAACTTACAAAAAGCAATGCACTAAATTTCTCACTTTGGGTTTTGATTCGAATGTTCCCTGTTAAAATATCACCTGTTTTTAAATTAAATCGACGAATCATAGATGGTGCAACATAAATATCATTTTCTCCTGGCAAATAATTGGCACACCGAATAAATCCATATCCATCTGGCATGACTTCTAAAATTCCGTTTGCAGTTTCTCCACTATCTAGCTCTTCAAAAGAAAGTTTTAGAGAATCATTTTTTGCTGTTCCTTCTGTGGCTTGAGCTTGATCATCTGAAATATTTTCTTTTTGACTTGCTTGTCTATCTAGTTCAACTAACTTTTCGATGATTTCTCCTTTTTTTAATGAGGTAATCCCTTTTAGACCCCTTTCTTTTCCTTCTGCACATAACTGTGCCTTCGACATACTTTCGTATTCCATGAACGATTCCTTTCTTTCTACTTCCTATTTATCAATGTTTTTTCTCATTCATATGTGAAATATTGCTTGGATAATAATAGATGATTCATTTATTAAGATAACTAGAAATTCTAGTCCTAATAGATACTTTTATATTTTTTTATTGTAACACATCTTTTTCTATCATACAAGAACTCAATTAATTTTTCCCTCACTATTGCCATGAATTTTTAGAAATGGTATGATAACAGTATTCTTTTAGAAATGGATACAAAAAAATGAAACAAAGATATTATACATTAAATCAATATTTTCAAGAACGTTTTGGCGAAAAAGTATATAAGATTTCTTTAAATGGTGGTATGACATGTCCAAATCGAGATGGCACATGTGGAAATCGTGGTTGTATTTTTTGTAGTGAAGGAGGTTCCGGGGATTTTGCTTCTTCTGCCACTCTTTCCATTAAGGAACAAATAAAAGAAGGAAAACTTCGTCTACACCAAAAACAAACTGGTCAAAAATTTATTGCTTATTTTCAGGCTTTTACGAATACATATGCCCCTATTTCTTATTTACGTCATATTTTTTATGAAGCGATAAAACCTGATGACATTGTTGGGATTTCTATTGGTACAAGACCAGACTGTCTTTCTAAAGAAGTTCTTACCCTTTTACAAGAACTCAATGAGATAAAACCAGTATTTGTAGAACTTGGACTTCAAACTATTTATGAACAAACAGCGACTTTTATTCGAAGAGGCTATGAACTTCCTTGCTTTGAAGAAGCTGTCTATCATTTAAAAGAGATTGGTTGTAATGTAGTTGTTCATATGATTCTTGGTTTACCAAATGAAACAAATGCTATGATTATAAACGAAATGCGATATTTAAATACCCTTCCGATTGATGGTATCAAACTTCATTTACTTCATATTTTAAAAAATACTGACTTGGCGATTTATTATGAAAAACATCCTTTTCACATTTATACATTAGAAGAATATACTGACTTAATTCTTGCATGTATCAATGAGCTTCGCCCAGATATTGTCATTCATAGAATCACAGGAGATGGTCCTAAAAATCTCTTAATTGCCCCTCTTTGGAGTGGTCATAAAAAACTTGTATTAAATACGATTCATCATCAAATGAAAGAACAAGATTGCTATCAAGGAAAACTTTATAACAAAGAAAATCATTTTTCTTTATAAAATACGTCTATTTAAGCAATAAGAAAAATAGTTATTACTAGATATACAAAGATAGGAGCGATAAAACATGCACGCTGATGGTTTAACTTTATATAAATTAATTGTACTATATATGCTCGATAAAGTGGATTTTCCCTTAACCAACTCTCAGCTTTCCCAATTTATTTTAGATAAAGGGTATACCAATTATTTTAACTTACAGCAGTCTATTAATGAATTAGTTGACTCAAGTTTAATTCGTCCAGAAATCATACGAAATACGAGTCACTATCACAGCACTCCTGCTGGTGTTGAGACACTTCGACTTTTTGAATACAAAATTCCAGATGCTATTAAACAAGACATTATGGAATATTTTGAGGAAAATCGCTACCAGCTGCGAAATGAAGTGGAAATCCTTTCTGAATATTATCCTGCTAAAAAAGGAGAATATACGGTAAATTGTATTGTAAAAGAAAAAAGTAGCACCTTATTAGAAGTCAAATTAAATGTCGTATCGGAAGAACAAGCTGTTTCTATTTGTGATAACTGGAAATCCAATAGTTCTGATGTGTATACGTATTTAATTCATACATTAATGTTTCGCAAAAAAGAAGAAGAATAAAAAATAGAGATAGAAAAACAAATGCTTTTCTATCTCATTTCTTATCTTGACTATTTTTTGTATTATCTTGATAATGTTTCGATTGTGCATAATAAAATTTGGAATATTCTCCCTTTAATTCCATCAACTCTTTATGGCTTCCATGTTCTTTTATTGTTGCATCTTTTATATATATAACCTCGTCTGCTATGGAAGCACAACTAAGTCTATGTGAAATATAGATGACTAATTTATCTTTTGCTATTTCTTGAAACTTCGTTATTAACTCATCTTCTGCTAATGGATCTAATGCCGATGATGGTTCATCTAATATTAGAATTTCACTTTCGCGAAATAATGCTCTAGCCAGAGCCAATTTTTGACTTTCTCCACCTGATAATATGATACCATCCTCATGAAAAATCTTATCAAGTTCTGTATCAATACCTTTTGATAATTTTGAAACTTTTTCTGAAAAGCCACTTTTTTCTATACACTGAACGGCTTTTTCTCTATTTCCCATATCTGTAATATCTTGTTCCAGTGAGACATTCTCTCCAATTGTAAATGCAAAATATCTAAAATCTTGAAAAACAATACTAAACATTTTTCGATATTGTGAAACATCATACTCCTTAATATCGTTTCCATTCAAGCAAATTGTTCCAGAGGTTGGATCATATAATCGAGTCAGCAAATGAATCAATGTTGTTTTTCCTGCTCCATTTTCTCCAACTACAACATATATTTTTCCTTTTTCAAATGTATAACTTACATTTTTTAAAACCATGTTCTCCATTTGTGGATAATGAAAGGAAACATTTTGAAGAGAAATTTTTTCAATCTGCTTTGGAAACTCCAACTTCTTCTGTATTCTTTCTCTTTTTTCCAATTCACTTTCTAATTCCATAAACTCTCTAAACGATTGTATATATTTTCCATTAATATTGAGCTTTGTAAAAAACCCTACACAAGTAACTACTGCACTCGAAAGCTCTTCGGTTGCTGTGAAACATTGTGTAAACCCTCCAATTGTAATTACCTTTCTAAAGGCTAACCATGCAAGATATAAATAAATTCCACCGTTCTTTATATTTTCTAATAGTAATGTAATACTACTGATCTTAAAATTCCTTTTATATAATATATGTAATCTTTCCCTTAAATGACTTAAGGTATAATAATACTTTTTCATCACCCAATCTGAAAAACCAAACATTTTCATCTCTTTTGAACAAGACTTATCTCCCATAATCTCAATATAATAATTTAAAACTCTTGATAAGTACATGTTTTCATCTCTTTGAGATATTTCCCAATTTTCCGATATTAAATTCAAACATACTGCTACAATAGAAATTCCTAATATAAGAAAAAAAAGTTGAATATTGATAGTAAGAACAACAATTCCGACTGATACTAGCATAACGATACTTGTTAAAAAGGAGAAAAAATTATCAATTAAACTAATTCCAATTCCTCGATAAATAATATCTTTTGCTAATGCAATTTTTTGATAAACTTCTGGATCATCTAACTGCTTCATATCAAGCTCTATTATTTTTTTATTAACGAGAAGCAAGAAATGCATGGAATATAAATGCCCATTTAAGTTGATATATGTCTCACTCAAATAAGAAATCAAAATATGTAAACCAATTTGAACCAAAAACAAGAAACTAATATAAAATAAAATCTTGGAAAACTCTTTTCCATATGTAATTTCATCAATAATTAATTTGGGCATAATGACCCATAATAATGGTATGATTCCTTGAAA
>JADIML010000245.1 GCA_017694765.1 Candidatus Scybalomonas excrementavium | reverse complement strand
GCACGAGATGATGAGTATATTGATTTTAATTCTAGTCGTTCAAATTTAGTAAGTGGTATTCGAAACCTTATTCTTGGAATTTTTGCTCCATTTCCACCATTATCTGGACCATTATGGGTTGGGATGACAGTTTCTGTATCTATGCGATATAAAGAAGGAAAAGAAGCAATGCGTTCCTTACTGGGAGGTATGGCATCCTTTCGTTTTGCTACCTTTTTAAGTGTAATTTGTGTTCCAATTGTATCGCTGTTTACACCATTATTTCCAGTCGGTTCTTCTATCACCTTATTATTTCAAGCATTTGTGTGTGCAAGAATTGGAATGGATTATTGTAAATCGGATCGCGATAAGATGATAGCAGCAGTCATGGCAGCAGTATTAGCAGTACAAGGGACAGCATGGGCATCAGCATGGGCACTAGGTGTTGGATTTGCATTAAATATTTTATTATCCAATTTTACGAAAGAAAATAAAGAAACTATTTAAAATTTAATATTTAAAATTGAAATGGAGTTATCACATCCATGATAAGAGAATCATAGATGCGATAGCTCCATTTCTTTTGTTTTTATTTATCCATCTTATTTATGTTATGAATTTTATTTACAGAAAGTTTAAACGTTCTAATGTATCTAAAATATTACGTCCTTCTTGAACTCCATCAATGATTCTTCTTGCACGTACACTATCACCAATGTTTAATATTTCTACATCTGTACCGTCATAGTGGTCTACAAGTGATTGATAAATTGGTGTGTTGGAACGCATTCCAAGACAAACAAATCCATAATCAAAAGGAAGTTCATATTCGTTTTCTTGATCTTTTACAAGGAAAGAATGTTCTTTGACTTCTAAAAGAGCTGTATTTGTAAGTTGTTTTACATGGTATTTATCCATTAAAGTAGTAATATCATTTTTAGAAACAGGATCTAAATCTTTTCCAATAGCTGGAAGCATTTCTACAATACTTACATCAGCACCTCTAGGAGCCATAAATTCTACAATATCAAGACCAACAGCACCACCACCAATAACAACTACTTTTTTTCCAGTCATATCTTTTGGATATTCTGTAATATGGTTGATCATATTTGTAATAGAAGAAACCGATCCATTTTCTTGATCGATCAACTCATGTAATCCTTTGATTGGTGGAAGAAGAGGGTTTGAACCAGTAGCATTTACAATAATATCTGGATGTAGTTGATCTAATTGTTGTAAAGTAGCAGTTGTATTGTTGAAAATAAATAAATTGGATAAATTTTTAGCACGATGAATTAAGTAATTTGGAAAATCGCTAAGTCGTTTTTTATCTGGAATTTTAGAAATTTCAGCTGCTAATCCACCAAGAGTTTCCTTTTGTTCGATTAAGAAAGTAGTACATCCTACTTCTGCAGCTGTACAAGCAGCTTCTAACCCTGCTGTACCAGCACCAATGACAACGACATTACAAGATTTCTTAATCTTTTTCTTTTTATATTCATCACCTGATTGAACAGCAGGATTTACCGTACAGCGAATTGGACGGTTAATACCAATACGATTACCTGCACAACCGATATTACAAGAGATACATTTACAAATATCTTCAATTCTTCCTTCTTTTACTTTATTTGGCCAGCTCGGATCAGCAATTAAACCACGACCAAGTCCGATGAAGTCAGCATCGCCTCTTTCAAGAATGTCTTCAGCTACTTTTGGATCGCGAATGTTGCCCATTGTAATACATGGTTTGTTATATTTTTCTTTGACTGCTTTTGCCATATAAGAACGCCAGCCATCTTTTAAGTAATTCGCATCAATTTGATATTGAATAGAACCATTTAATCCACAAGAAACATTATAAATATCGACTTCTTTATCAAGATATTGTAAATATTCTAAAGTATCATCTAGTGTGTTTCCACCTTCCATAAATTCATCTGCACTAATACGGAAAATAATTGGATAGTTTGGTCCTACTTGATTTCTTACTTCTTCAAGAATCATTTTTGCAAAGCGAGCACGATTTTCAGGAGTCTGTCCAAATTCATCGGTTCTTTTGTTATAAATAGGAGATAAAAATTGACTAATGAGATAAGAATGGCCCGCATGAATTTCAACTGCATCAAATCCAATAATTTGAGCACGTTTTGCAGCTTCTCCATACTTTTTTACAATGTGATGAATTTCTTCTACCGTTAAAGGTTTTGGTATTTCTCCACCATTTTTAGATGGAATATTAGAAGAAGATACCGGCTGAAATCCAGTACGACTTGATAAAGCAGAAGCACCAGCATGATTAATTTGGACAGCAACACTTGTGCCATGCTTATGTAGAGTTTCACAAAAACTAAATAGTCTAGGGATATAGCTATCATGATCAAGTCGAAGCTGAGTTGTTCCATTAGAACCAAGAGGAGAATCAACACTTACATTTTCTAAAATAATAAGACCAACGCCCCCTTTTGCACGTTGTTCATAATATTCCATATGAGCAAAACTCATTTCTCCATTTTGTTTCCCAAAGTTTGTACCCATAGGCATCATAACAGTACGATTTTTTACTGTCATAGTTTTTACAGTAAATGGTTCAAAAATATGCTTATAAGCAGTTTTCATAGGTTTACCTCCATAAAAATCAGGTTTTATATAGTTAAATTTATAACAATCGATGAAAAAAAGATCGATTTATCATAATTATAAAACAGAACTACTAATAAAACAAATTGATAAAAATATAAAAAATGATAGAAAAAAACTATGAATGGATTTGTGAAAAAAAGAAAGGATTGACAAAAGAAAATGATAAGTATAGAATTGTATGAAATGAATAGTACAAAAGTACAATGAAATATATTGTATGGATACCATATAAGAGGTTCATAAATGTTTATAGTAATAACAATAAGGAGGTAACTAACAGTTAATATAAATCTATAAATATCTATAAAAATATAGAAGTTATTTATAGATTATGATACAATCTTATTAAGGTGATAAATTATGAAGTATTACTCAATAGGAGAATTCGCAAATAAAATAGGTAAAACAGTTCAAACTCTTAGAAATTGGGATAA
>JADIML010000244.1 GCA_017694765.1 Candidatus Scybalomonas excrementavium | reverse complement strand
ACCATTAATAATACAATAATAGCCGTTCTGCTAAATAGCACTTTGGTAAGTCCTTTTAATCTTTTTTGCATTTTCTTTTTCTGTGCCTGTGTATCCATTCATTTCTCTCCTTTGTATAGTTTCCCCCTATCAATCAAATAATTTAATCCCCGGATAATAGCGAACAAATGCTTTTCCAAGAATTTTCTCCTTTTTCACATACGTATTTTCCCAAAATCTTGAATCCCATGATTCATTTCTATTATCCCCCATCATAAAATAACTATCCTCTGGTACTGTATATGGTCCAAAATCTTCCTCAATTTCCTCTTTAATATAAGGCTCTTCTAACTCTTCTCCATTTACATATACTTTTCCATCTTTCCCTTCTACGGTATCTCCTGGCGTTCCTATTACTCTTTTTATATATAAATCGGTTTCATCATCTGGGTAATGAAATACCACGATATCTCCTCTCTCTGGATCACTAAACCAATAAGCTGTTCTTAAGGCAATCAACCGATCCCCTGTCATAATCGTATTCTCCATAGATTCTGATGGAATTTCTGCATTAACAATCAATCCCTTACTGATAAAAAGACCTACTCCCAAGGCAATGGCAATCATAGTCACCCAGCTTAGAAGTTCTTTTTTCCATGAAATACTTTTTTCTTCTGTTGTATTTTTATTTTCTTGTTCTTTCATGCTGTTTCCTTTCTATTTCACACTCTTTTCTCTACACCAATTTCTCTATTTTCTCGCACATTCTCCAGTATCCCCTAAAAGGATTGCTATCCCATGAAATAATGGCTCTAAAATACACTCTAAACTTTCCTTTACAGCTTTTGGGCTTCCAGGCATATTTACAATCAGTGTCTGATTGCGAATTCCCGCAACTGCCCGACTTAACATGGCTCGATTTGTAATTTGAAGGCTATATGCCCTCATAGCTTCTGGAATACCCGGTGCCATGCGATCACAAACAGTAATTGTCGCTTCTGGTGTTCGATCTCTTAATGAAAACCCTGTCCCACCTGTCGTTAAAATTAAATTTACTTTGTCTTGATCAGCCATTTGAATCATTGCTTCTTCTAATAAGTGCTGTTCATCTGCAATAATTCGATAACATTTTACTTCATATCCTTTGGCTTCCATGATTTCTCGAATCACTACACCACTTTTATCTTCTCTTTCTCCTCTAGAACCTTTATCACTGGCTGTTATAATTCCTACTGTATACATAAAATATTCCCCTTTCTCTCCTTTATATGAGTCATTTCGCTGCATTTTGAAATAACATTTTCAAAACTCTTAGAGTCCATTATAAACCACATATTGTAAAATCGCAACCTAAGATCAAAAAGATCCATAGAGCGCCTTCTAATCTCTCTATGGATCTTTTCTTTATAAATGATTTCTTCTTTACATTCTTTCTTGTTTATCTAAAAACAATTTCCTCTTGCCACATACTTTCCTTGTTTTTCTTTTATTAGCTCTCCGTCTTTTACAACATGCTCTCCATTTAGTAATACATGCTTCGCTTTTCCTGTAATTTCAATTCCTTCATATGGAGTGTAATCTGTATGATAATGTTGATTTTCTTTATGAATCGTATCATGTGCATTCGGATCCCAAATCACAATATCAGCATCACTTCCTTCTAAAATAGCACCTTTTTTCGGATACATACCATATTGTTTTGCAACATTTTCTGTACAAAGTTTACTTAATTGTTCAAGAGAAATCTTTCCTCTCTCTACTCCATATGTATACATAAGTTCAATTCTATTTTCTACACCTGGCATTCCACCTGGAATCTTTGTAAAATCATCTTTACCAAGAGTCTTTTGACCTTCAAAATTAAAACTACATTGATCAGTTGCAATTGTATCAATTTCACCATTGGAAATGGCTTCCCAAAGCGCTTCTACATCCTCTTTTTTTCTAAGTGGAGGAGAAATAACATATTTAGCTCCTTCATAATTTGGCAGAGAATATACTTCATCTGTAAATATTAAATACTGTGGACAAGTTTCTACGAATACTTTTTGTCCCTCTGCACGAGCCTTTCTGATTTCTTCCAACCCAGCTTTTGTACTTAAATGTACAACACAAACCGGAACACCCGCTCTTTTCGCAAGCTCTAAATAATCTTTTACAGCTTTTCCTTCTGCTTCACTTGGTTTAGATAGTGGATGTGCAGCTGGGGTCGTATGACCTAACTTCTTTTGTTCTTCTACTCCTTTCTTGATCATAGCATCATCTTCACAATGGCATCCTACAAGACCATGTACTTTGCCTGTCTCTTCTAAAATCTCAAAGATTTCTTCGTTATTTGTTCTTAGAGCATCATATGCCATATAAACTTTAAAGGATGTAACTCCTGCATTAGCCATATCTTTTATTTCACTTTTTAAACTAGGATTCCATTCTGTAAATGCCATATGAAATCCATAGTTACAAGAAGATTTCCCATCTGCCATATGGTGCCAATTGTCTAATCCTTCTTTTAATGTTTCTCCACGAAATGCTGTTGCAAAATCAATAATGGTAGTTGTACCACCAAGTACTGCAGCTTTTGTTCCATAGTAAAAATCATCGGGAGAAACTGTGGCTCCAGTATCTAATTCAAAGTGTGTATGCGGATCAATAAATCCTGCAAAGATATAGCAATCTGTTGCATCAATGACCTCATCTGCTCCTTCAATCCCTTGTCCAATTTGTGTAATCTTTCCATTTTCAATTGCAATATCAGCTTGAAATCTTTTACCATCGGTAATAATTGTTCCATTTTTAATCAGTTTCATTTGCAACCTTCTTTCTTATTCTTTTATTCTCTTATTCTTTGCTATTGATACATGATCTTTTACTCTTCAAAAGAAGTACTAGCAATAGAAGAACTCTCTCCAATGCTTTCTTATCTATATGATTGATACAAAGCCAAAGTAACCCCATAGTTAAGCATTGCTCCTAACTATGAGGTTCCATTTATGTGGAAATCAAAAGTCAATCTGAATGCTTGGCATTGACTTTTAACACATCCAATCATATGAGAAACTCATAAAACGAGTTTCTCATATGGTTTCATTCTTTTTATTTTAAAAGATAGCTATCATTATCAAACATTGCAAATACAACATTTTCTAATTCTTTTGGAAGTTTTGTTTCTGATTCTTTTAACTCTGTATCAAAGACTTCGCCATTTAAACGAACGCGGATCTGCTTATTTTCTTTATCAAGAACTGTAAATCCTTCATTTTTACTATCTTCAAAGTCTGGCACATCATTAAAATATGTAAATTTATCTAAGTATGGAGCACTGTTGTAAGGACAGAATGTACGGCAGTTACCACATTCGTTACACATACCATCCATATGTACGATTTGTAATTTTCCATCTGCTGTACGAACAGAGATATTTGCACGGTTTGGACATACATCAACACAGTTTTCACATACACAAGAACAGCTTAAGCAACGGCTATCTTCTTCTTTTGGCTCTCCTGCCATTGCAAGAATACCTTTTTTCTCTCTACAATCTTCTTCCTTATAACCATAGCTTTCAAGGGCTGGTTTTACTGTTGCTTTTTCTTCTGCTGCAATTGTAAGTGCTGCTCTTTGCGCATCTGCAATCGCTTCTACAACTGTTGCTGGTCCTCTTAACGCATCCCCAATTGCATATACATTTTTCACATCTGTTCCGAATACTTTTTTCGTAACAGTTACACCATTCGCTTTATATAATTCAGAGTCTACTTGTTCTCCAACAGCTGCAATCACTGTATCACATGGGATTTCGATTAACTCATCCGTAGCAACTGGTGAACGTCTACCTGATGCATCTGGTTCTCCAAGTACCATTTTTACACAAATTAATTTTCCATTTTCTAAAGATTTTGGAGCAGCTAACTCTAAGAAATCTACACCATCTTCGATTGCATATACTAATTCTTCTTCATCAGCTGGCATATATTTTTTCGTTCTTCTATAAACAATTGTTGATTTTTCTACACCTTTTAAGCGTTTTGCAACTCTGGCTGTATCCATAGCTGTATTACCAGCACCAATAATTACGACATGTTTTCCAACATTTACAGTTTCTGGTTCTTTTTTCACAGCTTCTAAGAATTCAAGTGCATCCACTGCTGTTCCTTTTTCTAATTCTACAACACCTGGTTTCCAAGCACCTGTTGCAAATAAGAAGTATTCAAATCCTTCTTTTCTCAATTCATCTAAAGAGGAAACTTCTGTATTTAATCTTACTTCTGCTCCCATTTTTTCCATTAATTTAATATCTTTATCAATATCTTCAGAAGCAATACGGAATTCTGGAATTACATGTTTTACAACTCCACCTAAAGAATCTTTTCTTTCAAAAATTGTAGATTTAATTCCATATCTTCCTAAGAAATAAGCTGCTGAAATACCAGCTGGACCACCACCAATAATTGCAACTTTAGATTTTCCTTCTAATGTTACTTGTGGAAGTTCTTCCATTAACTTTTCATAAGCATTTTTTGCTGCAACTAATTTGGCAGAACGAATTTCAACAGATTCTTCATAGAAATTACGTGTACATTTTGTAGTACATCTGTGATTACAAATAGTACCTGTCATAAATGGTAATGGGTTTTTATCTGTAATGACCTTCAATGCTTGTAAGTAGTTGCCTTCTCCTACATAAGCGACATAACTTGGAATATCTTGATGAATTGGACAACCTTCTTTACATGGTGCAATGAAACAATCTGTTAAAGGCACTTTATCTTCGATTTTACGTTCTGGAAGTGGTTTAATTGGTTTTACATGGTGTTTATCTGTCTTAGCAGATTGTGCCAATGTGCTTAATTTATCCACATCTGTTCCTTCAAACTTTTTGTAATCCATCTTATCTAGTAGCTCTGCAATTTGTTTAAAACGATTATATCCACCTGTTTTCAATAACGTTGTAGCTACTGTAATTGGCCATACATTTGCTTCAAAAATTCTATCGATATTGAAGTAATCTGCACCACCTGAATAAGAAATACGAAGCTTTCCATTAAATTCTTTTGATAATTTATCTGCTAAAGAGATACTTAATGGGAATAATGCTTTACCAGACATATACATTTCATCTGCAGCCATAACATCTTTTGGATTATTTACTGGGAATGTATTGGTAATTTTAACACCAAATTCCAAACCTCTTTCTTCACAAAGAGCCATTAAACGTTTAAACATTGGAATTGCATCTTCATATTGTAAATCATCTCTGAAATGGAAATCATCGAAATCCATATAATCGTATCCCATTTCATCCATTGTCTTTCTTGCAAACTCATAACCAAGAAGCGTTGGATTACATTTGATAAATGTATTTAATCCTTTTTCTGTAATTAAATAAGTAGAAATTTTTTCGATCTCACTTGGAGGACATCCATGAAGTGTAGATAGTGTAATAGAATCACTAACTACTGGAGAAATAGATTCTACATACTCTGCATCCACATTTTTAAAACGATCTAAATTCGCTAATGCCCATTCTTTACATTCTTTAAAAATTTCTGTTTTACTTGCATCTCTCATGCTTTCAATATAGTTATCTACTTTTTCAGTTGTAATACCAGCATAGTCATATCCAACACTCATATTAAATACGAAACCATTTGGATCACCAAATCCAAACTCTTTTGCTAATAACTTACATGCAAACCAACCTTTTACATATTCTTCTATAGCTTCTGGAATAAATAATTCTGTTGACCACTCTGTATTATAACATTCATCTCTCGCATCAATACAAGGTTTCATAACGCAGGCAGAAAGCTCATCTCCATCCATAACCTGTACTGTTTTTACTTCAAAAAATCTAGCACCTGCAACATAAGAAGCAATTAAGTTTTGTGCTAACTGTGTTGCTGGACCAGCAGCAGGTCCCATTGGAGTTTCAATCTTTTCTTTGAAAATTGGCAATGTTTTATTTGGATTTGCTTTATAAAAATGAGTAACTCCAAAAATACTTCCTTTCTGTTCCTTCTCTGTTAAAACCCAATTCATTAATTGACCAAATGGGATTAGTCTCATTTTATCGCCCATTTTAGTACCTCCTTTAATTTTAATTTCTAATTTCATTTGAAAACTTAAATTATTTAATCTCTAGGAAAGGAAGAAATATGTTACAATTTCTTCCTAGTTTCTTTTAGGCATTGATTCGATTCCAATACTTTTCAGATACTTCACGAATTTTTGCCATCATTGCTTTTTCATCTACATGAACAAATTCTCTATCTTTGTATACAACTTTACCATTAATCATAGTTGTTACAACAGAACGTCCTTGCATTCCAAATAATACATGAGAATTGATATTCGATGCTGTCATCGGTGTGTATGGATCATAATCTGTTACAATAATATCCGCATATGCACCTTCTTTAATCACACCTAATGGTTTTTCAAAATAGCGTGCTGCAATTTGTGGATTGTTATCAAATAACATCTGAGCAGATTCTCCCCAAGCAACTGTTGGATTACAAAGATTATGTTTGTGAATAATATTTGCAACTTTGAAAGATTCTGTCATATCATTTGTATAACCATCTGTTCCAAGTCCAACTAAAATTCCTTTCTCTAACATTTTTAATACTGGACCACAGCCAACTGCATTTCCCATATTAGATTCTGGATTATGTACAACCATTGTATTTGTTCTTGCAAGAATTTCCATCTCTCTTTCATTAATATGAATACAATGCCCTGCAATTGTTTTCTCTCCAAGAATGTTCATATCGAATAAGCGTTCTACGCAACGTTTATTATATTTTTCTAAAGAATCATACACATCTGCAAGTCCTTCTGCAACGTGGATATGATATCCATATTCTTCTGGTTTATGTTCTGCGCAAAATTCTAAAGTTTTATTACTTAAAGTAAATGGAGCATGCATCCCCATCATACCTTTTTGCATACCTGAATCATCTTTTAAAGTCGCCTTCATAAATGCTTCATTTTCAAGAACTGCCTCTTTCATCTTCGCTTCACCATCACGATCAGAAACTTCGTAGCAAAGACAAGTTCTAACTCCTAAGTCTTTTGCAACATCGCTGATCGCAAATAAACTGTCCTTAATCTCGCCATAACTTGCATGATGATCAAATACAGTTGTAACTCCACATTTAATACCTTCCATATAAGTAGCATATGCACTATATGTATTCTCTTCGTTTGTTAATAAACGATCCATTCTCCACCATTGACCATCTAAAATATCCATGAAGTCTTTTGGATTATGTCCTTTAATTGATAACCCTCTTGCAAATGCACTGTAAATATGATTATGTGCATTGATAAAACCTGGCATGATAGTGCCACCTTTTGCATCGATAAACTCAGCATCCGGATATTTTGCTTTTAATTCATTTGTTGTCCCAATTTCTTTTACTAAATTTCCCTCAACAGCAACACAGCCATCTTTATAAAGAGGATTCTTAGCATCTCGTGTAATCAGTGTTCCATTTCCTATTAAAATCATAGTCCAGACTCCTTTTCTTATTCATTTTTTATTGTTTCGATTTCACTGCCTTTGTTACTAATTGATTGTTTAATCAATTCATATCTATGTTATAACATATTAGCTAACAAACTTCAATCATTATTTTTATTTTTTTAGAACTTTTTGATAATACTCCTATTAATAAGTAAATAAACATTGTTTCTTTTTCATAACTAAAAATTTTTTAGGAAATCAAAATTTTTTTCGAAAAGGTATTGCAATTCTAAAAATTTATGGTATTATGAAGATACAGAGCAGTTGATTATCTAATCAATCTAATCATTATTACTGCTTACCGAAAGGAAGTGATACGCATGGGCTTAAATTTACCATTTCTGGCTCAAATTGCAAAAGGTATCGCCAAACAGTTCGGTGACAATTGTGAGATTGTGGTACACGATCTTACAGCAGGAAATTTGGAAGAATCCGTAGTCCTCATAGAAAACGGTCACGTTACAAATCGTAAAATTGGTGATGGACCTTCTCATGTTGTACTAAATGCTTTAAAAGGAGACTTATCAAAATTAGAAGATCACCTCGGTTATCTTACAAAAACTTCCGATGGTCGAATTTTAAAATCTTCTACTATTTTTATAAGGAATGAATCAAATCCTTCTAAAGTAGATGGTATTCTTTCTATTAACTATGATATAACAGGATTGCTTTTGATAGAACAATCAGTAAAATCAATTATTACCTCTGAGGAGGATAAGCTATCTGAAAAGGAACCTGAAAGAATTCCTCAAAATGTCAGTGATTTGTTAGATGACTTATTAGAACAGTCTGTAGCTCTGGTTGGTAAACCAGTTGCCTTAATGACAAAAGAAGATAAAGTCACGGCGATTCAATTTTTAAATGATGCCGGAGCATTCTTAATTACAAAGTCTGGCGATAAAGTTTCCAATTATTTCGGAATTTCTAAATATACCTTATATAGTTATATTGGAAACAAATAAAGGAATATACTTAAATTTTTATTATAGTATATAGTATAAGTAAATGGAGGTACTTACAAATGGGTGAATTACAATGGGTAGTTAATAAAATGCCTAAAACAGACGACAAAAACCTACCAGTAATGGCATTGTCTGAAGTAACAAAAGCAAGAGAATTTCATAAAACAATTCCTGGATATGAACCTACTCCTCTTGCTAAACTTACTAATATGGCACAGTATTTAGGTCTTGGCGAAGTATATGTAAAAGATGAGTCATACCGTTTTGGACTTAATGCTTTTAAAGTGTTAGGTGGATCTTTTGCAATGGCTCGCTACATTGCACAACAGACAGGCAGAGATGTTTCTGAGTTAGACTTTGAAACATTAACTTCTGATAAACTTCGTGAAGAATTTGGTCAGGCAACTTTCTTTACTGCTACTGATGGAAATCATGGTCGTGGAGTTGCATGGGCTGCAAATCGTTTAAAACAAAAATCAGTTGTCTTTATGCCAAAGGGTTCTACAGAAACTCG
This sequence comes from Candidatus Scybalomonas excrementavium, assembly GCA_017694765.1. Classification (GTDB taxonomy): domain Bacteria; phylum Bacillota; class Clostridia; order Lachnospirales; family Lachnospiraceae; genus Scybalomonas; species Scybalomonas excrementavium. Next base: position 811 of record JADIML010000244.1, on the reverse strand, counting down.
TCTTAAAAACATTCAAGCAGAAGGTGCTACTGCTACGATTGAAGAAGTAAACTATGACGAATGTGTTCGTATGGCTGCAGCTGCTGCTGCAAAAACTCCAAATGGTGTCGTTGTTCAAGATACTGCTTGGGAAGGATATGAAGAAATCCCATCTTGGATTATGCAAGGTTATGGAACAATGGCATTAGAAGCAAGTGCTCAACTTGAAGAAAATGGTGTTACACGTCCTACCCATGTATTTGTTCAAGCAGGTGTTGGTTCTTTAGCTGGCGCTGTTCAAGGATATTTCGCAAATAAATATCCAGATAATCCACCAACTGTTGTTGTCGTTGAAGCAGACGTTGCTGCTTGCCTTTATAAAGGTGCTGTTCAAGGAGATGGTGAAGAAGCTATCGTTGATGGTGATATGCAAACTATCATGGCAGGACTTGCTTGTGGTGAACCAAATACAACTTCTTGGGACATCTTAAAAAATCATGTTTCTGTTTTCATCGCAGCTTCTGATGGAATTGCTGCACAAGGTATGAGAATGTTAAGTGCTCCTATTAAAGGCGATCCTCAAGTTGTTTCTGGAGAATCTGGTGCTGCACCATTTGGTGTTCTTGTATCCATTATGAAAGATCCTGCTTATGCTGATTTAAAAGCTGAGCTAAAATTAGACGAAAATTCTAAAGTGCTTCTCTTCTCTACAGAAGGAGATACGGATCCAGATCGTTACAAAGAAATCGTTTGGGATGGAAAACAATACAAGTAAAAACTATTACATATATTAATGAATAGAAAAAACAAAAGCAAACTAGTTACTTAGCAA
>JADIML010000021.1 GCA_017694765.1 Candidatus Scybalomonas excrementavium | reverse complement strand
ACAAGTTCTTTTCCATCCCTCAACTGTTTCATAAATTCGTCTAAACTTAAGAAATCATAGCTTCCATCACAATCCCCCATAATAATATATTTGCCTTTTGCCTGATGTATTCCAAACCGAAGCGCATTCCCATATCCTTTTTCAGAACAGCGAATAACTCTTGCACCAGCTTTCCCTGCAATTTCAAAAGAATGATCTTCACTGCCATTATCCACAACTAAAACTTCTCCTATGATATGTCTTTGTTTCATATATGCTAGAGCTTGTTTCACACAAAACGACACTGTTCTCCCCTCATTTAAGCATGGCATTAATATCGTTAATTCTAAATTTATATTCGTTTCCATTGTCTTTTCCATCTTCTCTTCCAATACTCTTCACAACATTTTCCAGTATAATAAATGGCACCAACTACACTGACCAATAATGCACGATATGTAAAAAAGTAATGCAAATACGAGTGATTAGAAAGAAGTAAAAATCTTAGGAATGGAATCAAAGATAAAAGAAGCATACTCATACCTAAATTGCTATAATATGATGTTCCATGAAAGAGATACACACAAGAAAATAAAAATAAAATACAACAAAACAGTGCTGTATATACAGCTGGAGCTGACATCATTTCTTTAAAAGGAAAAAGACACCCAATATTTTTCCATAAAGCTCCTCCAAGTTTTTGAAGGGTAGTAGCAGATGGATCCAAAGTACTTTGCCCCATCGTAACTGTCCCAATGGAACGTTCCATAACAGAACCAATGGCACTATCCAACGCTTTTTTTCCTATCGTAATGGTTGCAAGTATCCACTTTAAGAAAAACATGCAAGCATAGGAAATTATAAAGATAAGCCCATACAAAACGATCTGCTTTAACACATCCTTCCAATATTTTAACTGACCATTTTTCTCTTGTAGCACAAGAAGAACTAGCATAGGAATTGTAAATGATAGTGTCTCCGTTGTTAAAAAATCTACAAAACAGGTGAAAACTCCACTAAGTGCAAAAATATATCCTATCCTATTTCTTTTCTTCTCATCTGAAACAGAACTACTATTTGTTAATATGACAGCCAATAATGCTACACTCATAACGAGAAATGTCATAACGTACTCTAAAGAAAATGCGATCATCCATCCATTTATAATAAGAAATCCTATTAACAAACTCACTACAAAACCTATGACTCCTCGTCTAATTAATAATATATTAGAGATTCCTAGCATACGGAGCTTAATCTATATACTTTATTATATTAGAATTATACTTTATTCATATATATATATATTGATATAAACAGACGTATTTCTGCTTCATTCATATCTTCTACATAGCGATGATAAGCATGCCTTGAAATCCCCATCACTTGCGCTTAACACTTTTTTAATTTATAAGACACGAAATTTTCTATATAACAAAATACAGCGTATCCAATGAAAACTATCACTGTTACGCTGTATTTTAAATTATTTTAAATAAAAATAAATTTCTTATCTATTTTCTATTATGCATGAGGAATATTTGTAAATTCGCTAATTTCTCGATTGATTGTACACAGATCCTCAACACTTAAATCATGGAGATTTTCATGTCCCGTAATTCTTGCAAATGTCTTTAACTCTTCTAATGTTACATTTAAGAAATTGGCAACACGTAATGCTGCTACATCTCCATTTAATCGTTTTCTAAGTTCTTCGTCCTGAGTTGCTACTCCAACTGGACACATCCCTGTGCCACAAATACGATATTGTTGACAGGCAAGTGCCATTAAAGCTGCGGACGCAATTGCTACTGCATCTGCTCCCATGGCAATCGCTTTTGCGAAGTCAGAGGAAACCCTAAGACCTCCTGTAATAATAAGGCTAATATCGGAACCAATACTATCCAAATATTTTCTTGCTCTATGAAGGGCATAAATTGTTGGAACACTTGTAGAATCCCTTACAAAAAGCGGAGAAGATCCCGTTGCTCCTCCCCTTCCATCGATTGTAATGAAATCTGGTTCTCCATAAACACAAAAAGCAAGATCCTTTTCAATCCTTCCAGCTGCAATCTTTACACCGATTGGTCGTCCATCGGACGCAATTCTAAGCTGACTGATTAACTCTTTTAAATCTTCTTTTGTTTCAATCCCAGGGAATCTAGATGGTGCAACTACATCTTTTCCCATCGGTTTATTTCTAATTTTACTAATCTCTTTTGTCACCTTTTCTGCTGGTAAATGTCCACCCATTCCTGGTTTTGTTCCTTGACCAATTTTAATCTCGATGGCATCCGCATTTCTTAAATTTTCTGGTGTCACACTATAAAGATTTCCTACGTATTCAAAAATATATTTATCCGCGCTAGCCATTTCTTCTGGAAGGATTCCACCTTCTCCAGAACACATAGCACTATGAGCAAGTGCTGTTCCTTTTGCAAGTGAGACTTTTGCTTCTTTTGATAAAGCACCAAAAGACATATGGGATACATAAACTGGATTTTCTAAAATCATCGGTTTTTTGGCATTTTTTCCGATGACCGTCTTCGTATTCACTGGAGCATGCTCATCAAGAGGCATTGGATCAAGTTGGGCTCCTAAAATTAAAATATCATCCCAATTTGGCATTGGAAGTTTCGTTCCCATTGCTGCATGAATACTCTTTCCAGAAACCGCCATCTGATGAATTTCTTCCATATAACGACTTGTTTCATCATGACGTATGTACTCTTTTTGATAGTCCAATTTTTGCTCTGGCTTCTTTACAAACTCTTCCTCTTCCACAATTTCTTCATAGAGAGAAAACTCAGTTGTTGCTTGATGGCAAATTGGACATTCTTTTATTTGCTCAAATGGCACTCCTTCTTTCTCTTCATCATAAATAAATCCGCATACATTACATCTGTACTTTGCCATAAAATAATACCTTCCTTTCTTACTTATTTTCTCTTTTATTCTACATCATTTTTCAACAAATTTACACC
>JADIML010000243.1 GCA_017694765.1 Candidatus Scybalomonas excrementavium | reverse complement strand
ACAGTTTCTGAAATGATGTACATAACAAATGTAGAGCATTCGGCTTATTTTAGAAAACAACCAATTGCTAGTACAAGTAGTAGTAATATCATTTCTACTATTCCACTTTATGAAGATGTAGGATTTATAGAAAGTTATAATAGTGAATACGCAAAAATTGAGTACAATGGACGAGTTGGATATGTACAATGGGAAGTTTTATCAGGATATGATACTTACTATGATTATTACTATTAGGAGATAGAGAAATGAAAAGCAGTATTATTGGAAACAGTAGAAGTGGAATATCCAAAATCTTAAGATAAGTTTATGCTATCGTTATAGTTACTAAAGTTGCAGGTAAATCGCTAGTGTGATATAATAAAACATATAAAATACGATAGAAAGAAGGTAAGAAATAGAGAAAGGTTACTTAAAAACTATATAATGAAAGTAAGAAAAGGGGAAATTTAAGTGGATAAAAAGGCAAATAAAAAATACCAAGATACCGTATTTGTTGACTTATTTGGAAGAGAAGAATACGCAGTAGAACTTGTCAATGCTTTATGTGGCACCGTATATAAGAAAGAAGATATTATGAATGTTACATTAAAGCAGCTTTTGTTTTGTGAACGCTATAATGATTTGGCATTTCTCACAAGAGATAATCGTTTGATTGTATTAATTAAACACCAAGCAACAATCAATCCTAATATGCCAGTTAGAATGTTGCTTTATATAGCTGAAGAATATAATAAATTTCTTCGAGGCGAATTTGGCAATGAGAGCTATAATGTATATGGCAGAAAGATTGTAAAACTGCCAACACCAGAGTTTTTCGTTATTTACACAGGAGAAGAAGAGCGGCCAGCAGTAGAAATATTGCGATTATCGGATTCTTTTTCAACGAAAGCTCCTATAGAAGTTGAAGTCACGTGCTATAATATTAGTAAAGAACTTGAAATTAAAGAGAAATCAAGTTCACTCAGTGGTTACAGTACTTTACTTCAAGGGATTAAAGGATTCAAAAGACAAGGCTATGATTTAGCACAAGCCATTCAAAAAGCAGTGAAAGTTTGTATGGAACATGGAGTTTTAACAGAGTATTTAGTACGACATGAAAGTGAGGTGTCCGATATGTTATTTCAGGAATATACAGTGGAAGATGTAAGAAGAATGTATATGGAAGCGGCAGCAGAAGAAGGTTGGGAGAAAGGGTTAGCAAAAGGACTGGCAGAAGGTCGTGCAGAAGGACTAACAAAAGGTCGAGTAGAAGGACTAGCAAAAGGTCGAGCAGAAGGACTAGCAGAAGGACTAGCAGAAGGTCGAGTAGAAGGACTTGCAGAAGGACTTGCAGAAGGAAGAAGAGAAGAATTTCATTTAACAGAAACTATTTTTAAAATGTTAAAAGAAGGAAAAGATGTGGAAACAATAGCAAATCTTTGTGGAGTTGATAGAAAAGAAGTAGAAAGAATTACAGAATTAGCGAAAATTTTAGCAAACTAATTAGAAGAAAAACCTCGGTAATCCTTATAAAATGGGGAGCCGAGGTTTTATTTTTTATTGTAAGATTTGTTGTCCATTTAAAATAATAGTTTCTGCAATCTGTGCCATTTCAGCTGGCGTTTCTTGCATACCTTGTTCAAACCAATATTCGATTAATCCAATACATCCTGATACGATAAAAGCGTAATAAGCCGGATAAAAGGATTTACTTTGTTGATGAAATAGAATATCCCAAGCAGAAAAACATTCCTCCTGAACAACATTTTTCATTTTTTGTAAGAACGTATTGTGATTGTCTGTTTGTAATAAGGTTTTACAAATATCAGAGTTTTTCTGAATATATTCAAAAACGTTGTAAAGGAGTAGAAAGATCGTAAACTCCGAATTGACAGGAGGGTGGTCATGTAAAATAGAAATAACATCTTGAATCATATCATTTTCTAAGTCGTCTAGTAAGCAGTAGATATCGTCATAATGGAGATAAAATGTTCCACGATTAATGTTAGCAAGTTTCGTTAGTTTTGTAACCGAGATTTTTGTAATAGAAGTCGTTTGTAATAGCTCGATTAAGCTAGATTTTAAGAGTTGTTTTGTGCGTTGGACACTTCGATTGTTTTTGTTAGCTTTCATAAAAATTCTCATTTTTTGAACAAAAATAGAAAAATGTTTATTTTTGAACAAGTGTATAATAATTGATGATTGCAAGAAATTCTTATGCCATATATACTATAGGATAGAATAAAAATAAACAAGTGTTGATTAAAAATATTTTTTCAAACCCTTATGAAATAAGAATAGAAGATATGAGAAAGGAGTTAAAGTGAGCCTATGGCAGTATTTGTAGAGCTAAAAGATGTGAAGAAAACTTATCAGATGGGAGAGGTAGAGATTCATGCAGTAGACGGTGTGAATTTTCAGATAGAACAAGGAGAGTTTGTCATTATTGTAGGACCAAGTGGTGCTGGAAAGACGACCGTTTTAAATATTTTAGGAGGTATGGATAGTGCCACTTCAGGAAAAGTCGTTGTGGGAGGTATTGATATTAGCCATTATGGAACAAAACAATTAACGGCGTATCGAAGAAGTGAAATCGGTTTTGTATTCCAGTTTTATAATTTAGTACAAAACTTGACAGCTAAGGAAAATGTAGAATTAGCAACTCAGATTAGTAAAAATCCTTTAGAGCCAGTTAAAGTGTTAGAACAAGTTGGATTAAAAGAGAGAATGAACAACTTTCCAGCTCAGTTATCAGGGGGAGAACAACAACGTGTTGCCATTGCAAGAGCCCTTGCCAAAAATCCAAAATTATTGCTTTGTGATGAGCCAACAGGGGCCCTTGATTATAAAACAGGAAAGGCAATTTTAAAGCTGTTACAAGATACTTGTAGAAGGGAAGGCATGACAGTTATTGTCATTACTCATAATTCAGCTATTGCACCAATGGCAGATCGTGTTATTTATATCAAAAATGGAAAGGTTGATCATATGGAGATGAATGAGCAACCAATGCCAGTAGAACAGATTGAATGGTAGAAAGGGAAGCATATAAGATGAAGCAGGCGATGAGAAAAGATTTCTTTCGAGAGATTAAAAAAAGTATGAACCGATTTCTTTCAATTCTTTTAATTGTTGCATTGGGAGTCGCTTTTTTCTCAGGAATTCGAGCAACCAGTCCAGATATGAAATTATCAGCGGATCAATACTATGATAAAGGAAATATGATGGACTTTCGTGTTGTTGGTACATGGGGACTGACGAAAGAGGATTTAGATGGAATTTCTAGTATAGAAGGGGTGAAAGAGGTGGAGCCCATTTATTCCTATGATGTCATGGGAAAAGTGGAACAAAACCAATATGCGTTAAAACTTTATTCGAAACCAGAGCAAGTGAATAAAATGACGGTATTGGAAGGACGAATGCCAAACAAAGAAGGGGAGTGTGCCATTGATTCCCTCTTGCTTTCCAATGAAGAGTTTCAGATAGGAAAGACGATTACGATTTCGTCAGGAGATGAAGATGATATTCATGATATTTTTAAAAATACCGAATATAAAATCGTCGGTGTTGTGAGTAGCCCTATTTATATGGATGTAGAACGAGGGAGTACCACACTTGGAGATGGAAAATTAAATGGGTACATAGCTGTAACAGAAGAAAACTTTACGATGGAAGTTTATACAGAAGCCTATGTAACGATAGATGGTGCGAAAGAAGTAACAGCATATTCGAAAGAGTATGATGGCATTGTGGAACCAGTCATAGAGCAAGTAGAATCATTTATGAAGGGAAGAGAGAAACTTCGATATGATGATACGATTTTAACAGCCAAAGAAGAGATTGCAAAGGCTGAGAAGAAAGTACGAGATGGTGAAAAGCAATTACAAGATGGAAAAAGAGAAGTCAAGAAAGCAAAGCAGAAGTTAAAAGAAGCAAGACAAGATCTTATAGATGGAGAGGAAGAGATTTCACTTGGGGCTTCTGCATTAGAAGAGGCAAAACAACAAGTATTAAGTGGAGAAAATCAAATAGATGAGGCAAAAGAAGAGATAGAACGTTCTGAAGAGACATTGGATTTTGGAAAGCAACAGTTAGAAGATGGGAAGCAGCAGGTGCAAAATGGAGAGATAGAAATTGCAAAGGCTAAGGAACAAATCCAGTCTGGAAAGGAACAGATCCAGAGAGCAAAACAGGAATTACAAACAGCCAAGAAAGCGTATCAAGAGAATAAAGAGAAAGTGGAATCTAAGCTAAAAACAGCAAAAGAGCAACTCGATCAGACCAATGTAGTGTTAAAAGAGAAAGAAGCAGCTTATACGAAGAAAGAGGAAGAAGCTCTTCTTAGAATTGAACAGGCAAAGGAACAGATCGTGGCGGCGAAAGCCCAGTTAGCTGCGTTAAAAGAACAGATTGAAAAATTAGAGGAAACAGATAGTAGCAGTGAACAGTTAATTGCATTAAAAGAAAACTATCAAAAACAACAAGCAGCCATTCAAGCAAAAGAGACAGAAGTTGCAAAGCAAGAAGAACAAATCATGTCTCAGTTAAAAGAGGCAAAAGCCCAGTTGACAGCAGCAAAAAAACAATATGAAGCTGGATTAACTGCCTATAAACAGCAACAAAAAACAGTGGATACCCAGTTAGTAACAGCAAAGCAACAGCTTGTAGAAGCGAAAGAAGAGATTACAAAACAAGAAGCTATTTTAAAGCAAAGTGAAGCCAAAATTAAGGAAGAAGAACAAACATTAACAGTAGGAAAACAGCAACTTGCACAAAAAGAAGCAGAATGGAATCGTGGAAAAACAAAGATTGAGGAAGCCAAAGACACTCTTGTGAAGAAAGAGCAAGAGTTATTGGAAGCCAAAGAAACAATTTCTAACAAAGAAGTGGACTTAGAAGAAGGAAAGTCTAAGTTACAAGATGGGAAAAAAGAAATTGCAAAAGGGGAAAAAGAAGTAAAAAAAGCAGAGAAAAAGATAAAAGATTCCGAAGAAGAACTAGAGGAAGGCAAACAACAGTTAGCCGATGCCAAAGAGGAATTAGCCAACTTAGAAGAGCCTGAATATTATGTCTTAGATCGAGATACGATTGTAAGTGCAGTTTCTTATGAAAATGATGCTGATCGTATTAAAGCTATTGGACGAGTATTTCCTGTTATTTTCTTTTTAGTAGCAGCATTAGTTAGTTTAACAACGATGACAAGGATGGTAGAAAATGACAGAACACAAATAGGAACTTTAAAAGCACTTGGATATGGAAAAGTTAGCATTGCCATGCGATATATTTTATATGCACTTTTAGCAACTGTGTTAGGAAGTTTGTTAGGCGTGGTAATTGGGCAGACGGTGTTTCCGTATATCATTATTACAACCTATCGAATGATGTATCAGACGATGACAGAAGTCGTGTACCCTATTCATAGTTATTATTCACTAACTGCATCTTTTGTAGCCATTGTTACGATTTTAGCAGCAACATTATTTGCCTGTGTAAAAGAATTACAAGAAGTTCCAGCAGGACTTATGAGACCAGTTGCACCAAAGGTTGGAAAGCGAGTTTTATTAGAGAAAATTCCATTTATTTGGAATCATCTTGGATTTACAGGAAAAGTGACGATACGTAATTTATTCCGTTATAAGAAACGATTTTTTATGACTGTGTTTGGAATTGGTGGCTGTATGGCACTGATTATTGTAGGATTTGGGATACAAGATTCCATTCAAGCCATTGCAAAAAAGCAATATGGACAGATTATGAATTATGATTTGGCAGTATCGATGAAAGAAGGAAAAAATCCAAGTAACGTGTTAAAAGGACAAACAAATATAAAAGATTCTTTAAATACGTATCAAAGAACGGTTACATTAGGAAAGGATGGGGAAGATAAAACTTATGATAGTTATTTGGTAGTACCAGAGAAAGCAGAACAATTACATTCTTATATTGCATTACAAAATCGTATGACAAAAGAAGTGTATCAAATTTCATCAAATGGAGTTATCGTATCCGAGAAGTTACAAAAGTTGTTCAATCTTCAACTAGGAGATACGATTACATTGGAAGCAGATGGGGAAGAAAAAACAGCAGTTGTAGAGGGATTTACAGAAAACTACTTGTATCATTATGTCTATATGTCAAAAGAATTGTACAAATCTTTGTATGAAAAAACACCAGATTGGAATCAAATTTTTATCCAAACAAATGGGGAGAATAATGAGCAAGTACAACAAGTAGCCAAGCAATTATTGAAAAAATCTGGAGTTTCTAGTGTGACGAATTTATATGAAATAAAAGGTTCGACAAGTCGTATGATAGAAGGCATGGAAATCGTTATTATTGTGCTTATTGTATCAGCAGGGGCGTTAGCTTTTGTTGTTTTATATAACTTAAATAATATTAATATTAGCGAGCGTAAGAGAGAGTTAGCGACTATTAAAGTATTAGGATTTTATAATTTAGAAACAGCAGAATATGTATACCGAGAAAATATTATTTTAACCGTGATTGGTATTTTACTTGGGGGTGTATTAGGATTTTTCTTACATCGTTATGTTATCGTAACAGCAGAACTTGATATGATGATGATGGGAAGAGAAGTTCGAGCTGTTAGTTATTTATATGCTGGATTATTAACGATTGTATTTGCTATGTTTGTCAATTTTGTGTTATATTTTAAATTGAAAAAAATTGATATGGTAGAATCTCTAAAAAGTGTAGAGTAACAAGCTGTAAGAATGGAGGGTATCAAAATAGAGTGAAAATAAAATTGCCAATAAAAAAGAAATGGCTCATTGCTTATGGATGCTTTTTATTAAAAATTTTATTGTTTTATTATTTGGTAGGATTTAATGGAATTGACTATATTGTAGGATTGCTCACATTTGCATTTTTTGTGTTGACATTTGAGCAAATGAAAAGAAGAAGACATCAAAAACTTTTTGCATCCTTGTTTAGTATCGGATATGGACTCATATCAATACTAATGATGGCAGATGTGATGTATTATGGATATTTTGTGCAGTATACATCGGTAAACCAAATTTTTCAAATTGGGAATTTACTTGAAACATCAGAAGCAATTGATTTAAATGGAATTATATCGGTTGTAGGAATTTTAATTTTCTTGTGGGATATTCCATTGGTCATCTCTTGTTTTATACAAAGCCAAAAGCGTTACAAAGAAGAAAGTAAAAGAAAGATAATAAAACAGAATCAGATAGGAAAAAAGATTTTTTCGTGGATTCCAAATTATTGTTTTATCGGATTCTTTATCGGGTTAGTCCTATTAACTTGGAATCCATTTCAAGATGTTTCGATTGCAAAGATTACAAACTTAGAATTTGTTTCCTATCACACTCATGACATTGTAAACTTTGTTGTAGAGGAAATGAAGCGTTCTTCTATCGATAAAGAAGAGATTCAAGAAGAGTTACAAGCCCTCGTTCCAAAGACAGAAGGAAATAAATATAAAGGAATTGGGGAAGGAAAAAATCTAATTGTAATCCAAATGGAAAGTTTTCAAAATTTCCCAATTGGACGATTTTATAACGGTCAAGAATTGACCCCCAATATTAATAAGCTATTAAAAGAAGATACGTTGTATTTTAGCAATTACTATCAGACACTTGGTAAAGGGAATACAGCAGATGCAGAATTCTCTACATTAAATAGTTTTTACCCGGTGACAGAGAGAGAATCTTATCGCCTTTATGTAGAAAATAATTACAATGGTTTGCCATGGTTACTTCGATCGAAAGGATATCGGACATTGGCATTTCATGGGAATGTTAGAACGTTTTGGAATCGGGGGCAAATGTATCCTCAAGAAGGGTTTGATTATTTTTATAGTCAGGAATATCTAGATGCAACCGAAATTTCAGGGTTTGGAATTACAGATAAAGAACTTTTTCGACAGGCAGTTGATATTTTAAAAGTTCAGACAAAACCGACTTTTAGCTTTATGGTGACGGTAACAAATCATATACCATATGATTTAGATGACAGTCTTGTAACATTAGAATTAGAGCCAGAGGATGAAAACTTATTTGGACACTATTTACAGTCTGTTCATTATGCCGATGAAGCAATTGGAGAGCTGATTCAACGATTAAAAGAGGAAGGGGTGTATGAGAATACGGTAATTGCTATGTACGGAGATCACCATGGAATGTTATTATCCGATGACGATTTTTATCAATCCATTCAAGAAAATGTTCCAAAATACACTGGTAGAGAATATGATTATGATGAAATGTTAAATATTCCATTGATTATTCATATTCCAAATAGTGGAGTGTGTGAAACAATTGATACAGTTGGGGGAGAGGTTGATTTTCTTCCAACGATTGCAAATATTATGAACCTTACAATTCCACAGCCTTATATTTTTGGAAAGGATATTGTGAATGTAACAGACGATAAGGACAGTTTTGTAGCATCTGTCACCTATTTATTAGAAGGTTCTTTTGTATGGAATCATATTATGTATCAAATTGGACGAGATGGCTCTTTTGAAAGTGGGAGAGCATGGAATACTGATACGGGAGAAGAAGTTCCTTTGACGAAAGAATTAAAAGAACAATCGGAACGGGCAAGGCGTCTTGTTCAGCTCTCAAAAACAACACTAGATTATAATTTAATGTCCGAATATGCAGGACAAAATTATGTTTCCATTGATGGAAATTGAGAGTAAATTTTAGATTTGAAACGAAAGAATAAGAAAAATAGTAGAAGAAGGATTTTTATATGTATGAGAAATTATTAAGTGATACTTTTCCTGGATTTTTAAGTATCCGAAATGAAAAACATCAAATTATTTATTTAAATGATAACTTTAAGAATTGGATTAGGCAATTTACAGATATTGATCCTTTGGGGAAAACCAATGTAGAGTTATGTAAAATAGTTCCTAAAAATGTGGCTGATACCTTTATGCAATGTCATGATGGAAGTCTAGATTTATATAATAGTATGGAATTGGGACAAGGTCTAAAAAAAGTAATTGAATTTAAAAATGAAGATGGTAAAAAAGAAAATTCACAGTATTTTGATGTGTTTAAGTACATTGTTTTCATAGATGAAAGACCACATATTTACACGCTTGCTTACGAGATTACAGATTTATTTAAAGAAAACCAATTAAACTTATATTCCTCTATTACAGATAGTATGACAGGAGCTTATAATCGTCGTTATCTAGAGATGAATTATGAACAATTGGAAGGGAAATTAGCAGTATTATTTGATTTAGATAATTTTAAAATGATTAATGACTATGAAGGACATATGGTAGGGGATTCTATATTGTGTGATTTCGTAAAAATATTAGACAATATAGATAATACGATGGCAGTTATTCGTTTAGGAGGAGATGAATTTATACTTATTGTAGAGGAAACAATGACAAAAGAAAAATTAGATATACAGTTAAATAAAGTAAGAGAAGAATTTGAAGATAAATTCAGAAGATATCGATATTTATCCTTTACATTTGGCATTGATGAAGTAAAAGGTGGATTAGAAGAGATGTTGATAGCATTAGATAAAAAAATGTATCATCGGAAATATATGCGTAAAGGTAACTATCAAAAATGATAGAGATCATAATCAATTCGGATAAAGAGAGATTGCTACTGTTAGAGCAAATGAAGAAACTTGTAAAGTAAGTGATGATATTTGATAAGCAGAGAAGAGAATAAGAAGGGAGAAACTATGGTTCAACATACAATCCAGCCAGTATATAATAAAAATTCGAGGATTTTAATTCTTGGAAGTTTTCCGTCTGTAAAATCAAGGGAAGCAGGATTTTTCTATCATCATCCTCAAAATCGATTTTGGAAAGTACTAGCCAATCTTGCAGGCTCAGAAGTACCAAAGACAGTTGAAGAGAAAAAACAATTTTTGCTCTATCATGGTATTGCTGTTTATGATGTGATTGAATCATGTGATATTGTAGGTTCTAGTGATAGCAGTATTACAAATGTCATACCTTCTGATCTGAGCATGATTCTTGAAAAATCTTCGATTCAAAAAATTTATGTAAATGGCAATAAGGCATTTGAGTTATATGAAAAATACCAACAACAAGAAATAGAGATGGAAGCTATCAAACTTCCATCTACGAGTCCAGCAAATGCAGCTAAGTCGTTGGAACAATTAATCGTAGAGTGGAGTGTGATAAAAAAGGATATCTATCGCCCTATTCCAAAACTCGATAAAGAAATTTGTGATGCTTTATTAAATTGGTATTATCATCATGCAAGAATTCTTCCGTGGAGAGAAGAGCCTACTCCATATCGTGTATGGATTTCAGAAATCATGTTACAACAAACAAGAGTAGAAGCGGTGAAACCATATTATGATCGATTTATGGAAGCCTTACCGAATATAGAAGCACTTGCCAATGTGGAAGATGAAACACTGATGAAGCTTTGGGAAGGGCTTGGTTATTATAATCGGGCTAGAAATTTAAAAAAGGCTGCGAAAGTAATTATGAGTGAATATGATGGAGTCATGCCAGCCGATTATGAAGAGTTATTAAAACTTCCAGGCATTGGAGAATATACAGCTGGCGCCATTGGTTCTATTGCCTATGGATTGCCTGTTCCAGCCGTAGATGGTAACGTAC
>JADIML010000242.1 GCA_017694765.1 Candidatus Scybalomonas excrementavium | reverse complement strand
TCTTGTACTTCTACATCTCCGTAAACAATTGCTCCTTGTGCAATTTTTACATCGGTATGAATCTTTGGCTTTTGCATTTTTTTCTCCTTAAAATTTATAGATAATTTTGATTTTCTTGCTGTATCTGTGGTATTTCTGTCTCTTTTACAACTAACGTATCATAGCCTAACTTCCTTAAATCTTGTTCTAGCTCTCTTGCTCCTTCTAACGTATCTACAATGCCAACTTGCACTGCAAAATACTCTTTCCATGGAACAATCTTTGCTTCAAATCCCATTCTTTCTAATCGCTCTAACTCATAAAGAGCATTAGCATAATTACGGAATAATCCTGTCTGAACAGCATATCCTGTTCTTGGCTGGAATTCATCTAATGTATCGGCAATGCCATCGGCAATTGCCTGCGCAATTTCATTAAAATTTTGATCATAGATTTGATTATCTTTATCCGAATCAATAAAACCTACTTCCACTAATAATGCTGGCATATCTGTTTGTCTTAATACTGCAAGATTCGGACGAATACTCACACCTAAGTTTTTAAATCCTACTTTTTCTAGCTCATCGTTAATATTTCTAGCCATATACGCCTTTATTCCACTATCATCATAGAGCAGTGTTTGCACACCATCATAAGTTCCTGGAACTTGACTTGCATTACGATGAAAAGACACAAAAAGATCGGCTCCATTTCTATTTGCAATCTGTGCTTTTTCTGTTGGGCTTTGGTATACATCAGTCGTACGGGTATAGTGTACATCATAGCCTTCTTTGGAAAGCAAGTTTCCAACGGCTAAAGCTAAATCAAGAGCCTCATCCTTTTCTTTTCTTCCATTATATTGTGCACCGTTATCATATCCACCATGCCCTGCATCTAAATATATTTTATACGCCATTTTCATTCACCTACATATTTATACTATATTTTATTCATATGCAGATAGTTGAATAAATGATAATGGAACAAGATATTACTCTTCTCTTTTCTCATACACCAATTTTCCATTGATATATGTTTTTTCTACCTGTATCTTACTAAGTTCATATGGATCGACTTCAAATGGGTTTTTATCTAGCACAACAAAATCTGCCATCATTCCTTCTACAAGACGTCCTTTTTTCTTCTCTTCAAAGGAAGCATAAGCTCCATCTTTTGTAAAACTATCAATGGCTTCTTGTACTGTCAATGCTTCTTCTTTTAAGTAAGGTAAAGCTGTATGAGCAATATTTTGTCTTGTTACTGCACATTGAATTCCTCTCATTACAACGGGATCTTCAACAGGTGCATCAGAACCATTTGAAATCGTAATTCCTTTCTCCAATAGTGATTTTGCCTGATAACTTGTAGAAGCAAGTTCTTCTCCCACTCTTTCTTTTACAATATGAATATCATAATCTAAGAAAATAGATTGAATATATGCGTGTAATTTCATTTCTTTCATCTTTTCAATCTGATCCGGTCTTGTAATCTGGCAATGGACAATTCCATGTCGATGATCTTCCCTTGGACATTCTTTTAACGCTTTTTCATAAGCAGATAAAATACAGTCTAAAATACCATCTCCAATGGAGTGAATGGCAATCTGCATGCCATTTTTATTGGCATAAGAGCACATTTCATCAAACTGGTTTTGGCTGTATACAGGTATCCCTCTTGTATTTGGTTGATCTGCATATGGTCTACTTAAATATGCTGTTCTTGCCCCTAATGAACCGTCCCCTAACATTTTTAATGGACCATTTTTGAAAAAGTCATCTCCCTTTGTATGATTTTCTTCTTGAATAAATTGTTTTAGTTCTTCTAACTTTGTAAAATGTACTTGTTCATTAATGCGAACCGTTAATTTATCTTCTGCTATTAACTCATCTATCGCTTTTAGCATGTTATGATAATCCATATTTGGAAATGTTTCATAATCGTCTGTTTGAATCGAAGTAATTCCATAGGAGTTTAATTTTTCACATGCTAGTACAATAAATTGTTTTAGATCTTCTACTGTAGGCTCTGGAAGTTTTCCATATACCATTTCTAGTGCATTTTCAAAGAAGATTCCTAGTGGCTCACCTTGTTCATCTACTTCAAAATGTCCTCCTTCTATTTGCTTTGTTTCTTTCGTAATTCCAAGTATTTGCAGTGCTTTTGAGTTGACAACACAAATATGACCGCAGGCTCTCACAATACAGATTGGATATTCTGTTGACACTTTATCTAAGTCATATCGAGTTGGAAAACGATTTTCATCTTGAAAATAATCATGATTAAACCCTCTTCCCTGAATCCAACTCCCCTCTTTTAACTGCCCAAATTCTTTCTTATTCTGAACATATTCTTTTAAATGTCCAATCATTTCTTCTAAAGAATTTGTATGTTCAGAAAGTCTTGCCATAGATAATGTACTTCCTAAATTTAATAGGTGCATATGAGAATCATTAAATCCTGCACAGACAAACTTTCCTTGTAGATCAATCACTTGATCGATAGTTTCATCTACTTCCTTTGTCGCAGAAATTTTTCCATCTTCCACCACAAAAGAAGTAATCCATGATTCTCCTGTATAAATCGCTCCATTTTTATAAAGTGTTCTCATATTTTTTACTCCTTTTCTTATATATTTCTATTTGTTGACTTCTTAATTGTATATCATAGAAAAACCTACCGTAAGGCTTAATAGCAATTACTATTTCTTATTATAGCATCTTTACGATAGGTTTTCTCTTCTTTTTTATGACTTTTTTATTTCTTTTCTTTTTCTATTTTATCTTCATAGAATATAGGTTCATCTTCATTATATTCCCCAATATTCATATATCTTCCTTTATAATCTTTTAATAACTTAAAGTACTGTTTGGATAAAATTAAAATAACAATGACATTGATAAAAGTTGGAATTCCACTTGTAATATCTACAAGAGTCCAAATACTAATATCCCCTACATACATTAAATATAATGCTAACAGAAATGGTGGTATTGCATAACAACGTTTAAAAATAACTAAAATAATATTTTTTAATTTTGGATGATCTTTTGCTAAATGACGAAGTACAGTTTCATAATATGCATACCAACCACCAGATGTCGTTAAGGCAAATATCATCATAGTCAAAGTAATAAAAACACGACCAAACTGTCCAAATTGTAAACCAAATACTTGCATAGCCAATTCTGCATCTACTGCACCACTTGTCCACTGTTCCGTAATCAATACAGATATTGCTGTAATACTACATACAATAAATGTATCTACAAACACTTCAAAAGAACCCCAAAGTCCTTGCTCAATTGGATGTCTTGTTTTACTAGAGGCATGAATCATCGGACTACTTCCCCATCCAGCTTCATTGGAATACACACTTCTTGCCATACCAATGGAAATAACTTTTCGCATACTCACTCCTGCAAATCCACCAAAAGCAGCTGTTCCCGTAAAAGCATCATGGAAAATAGAAACAATAACACTTGGTAAATTTTCAATGTTCAAAATAATACTTAAAATACCAAAAAATAAATAACCAAGTGACATAATTGGAACAAGTTTTGTAAAAATACGAGCAAGTCGTTTAATTCCACCCCAAACCATGACACTAACAATAATCATAATACAAAAAGAAACGAATCCCTTTGGAATACCAAATGTTTCTGCTACTACTTTTGAAGTTGTATAGTTAGAAGCTGTGATAAAGAAAGTAGAAAAGATTCCAATTCCAAAAATAAATGCTGGAATCAGCCAAAGTTTTCCAAAACCTCTTTCTTCTCCTAGACCACGTTCCATATAATAGGTAGGTCCACCATAAGGATTCCCTTCTTCATCAGTTCTACGATAATAAACAGCAAGTGTTACTTCTACTTGTTTAATTAACATTCCAAGCAATGCTGTAAACCACATCCAAAAGACAGCACCCGGTCCTCCTATAGTAATCGCAGTTGCCACTGCTGCGATATTTCCATAACCAACAGAGCCTCCAACTGCTGTTGCAATTGCTTCAAACGGACTAACAAGCCCTTTTACATTGTTTTCCTTTTCTTCTTTTAATTCTTCTTTCGTATGAAAGAGTATTCCAACAGTTCGTTTCAAAATGTATGGAAAATGTACAATTTGAAACGCTCCTGAACGAATTGTAAAATACAATCCAGTTACAATCATTAAAATGATTAAGGGAGGTCCCCATAAAAAATCATTTAATGCATGAATAAAGCTTTCCATATGTTTCCTCCTTTGTGTTTCCATCATAATCCTATAGGGCATTACTTGATTCTGTATTTTTATACATTTATAAAACTATGATCTGCCAAAGAGAAAAGACAATAGTGCGTACCATTGTCCTTTCTCTTTATTCTAAATCTATTATGTATCACACCTCTATTTATTATGACATTTATTAAATTTTTATAAAAAAATTATAATGTATAAAT
>JADIML010000241.1 GCA_017694765.1 Candidatus Scybalomonas excrementavium | reverse complement strand
GTTCATGCTCCGAAAGGCTCTTATATGGAAGGTGTTGCAAAAGAGGCAAAAGTCACATTTAAACCACTTGCCATAAATAAGAAGTTAGCAACAATAAAAAGAAAGGAAACAATTCAATTACATGTAGGAACCGATACAACATTTACAACATGGAAATCAAGTAATTCTTCTGTTGCATCTGTGAATCGTTCTGGAAAAGTGACTGCAAAGAAAAAAGGAACGGTGACGATTACAGGTACTCTATATGGAAAGAAGTACATTTGTAAAATAAAAGTAATATAAATGATGAGTCAATAGCTATATTCTTTTGAAGGAAAAAGAATATAGCTATTTTCATAATCTTATTGAGGGAGTGGAAGGTTTGTGGTACTATGAAAGGCGCAATGACTAATAAAGAATTAGGAGATTGATAAGGAAGAAAGATAGGTGATAGAGGTGAAACAAGAAGCTAAGTTATTTGAGTATACAGTACATACAAAGGATGGAAAAGAACCTTATATTAGTATTACAAAATATCTTGTAGAACAAGAGGAAGTTCATATTCCAGAGAAAGTGCAAGATATTTTGGTAAAGGAGATAGGAAGATATGCCTTTCGTGGCATGAAAATAAAGAAGGTTCAGTTGCCAAAGACGGTGGATACGATTGGTAGCCATGCGTTTTATGATTGTAGGGAATTAAAGGAAATTTTTATTACAGATTATTTAGTGGAAGTGGAAGATGGAGCCTTTAAAAATTGCCGTTCCTTATCTTTTATTGATATTACGATGTTTCAGGAACGGTATACTTGTTTAAAAAATCTGTTATCGGAAATGAATCAAAGAATGGTATGCTATGTTAGAAGAAAATCAGGAGATGTTAAACTTGTATTCCCAGCATATACACATAATTATCAGGAAAATACGATGGCACGTATGATTAACCAAGAAACCTATGGAGCAGGGGCACATTATCGAGAAACCATTACAAGAGATGGAATTTTATATCAAGAATATGATAAACATTTTTATTTAGCAAGCAATGTCGATGAAAAAGAAGCTCTTTATGGGATTGCTTTATCAAGATTACAATATCCTTATGAATTAAGAGAAGAAACAAAAGTAAAGTATGAAACTTTTATAAAGGAGAATTGGATTGCTATTTTAGATTGGTTATTAAAAACAGAACAAATAGAAGAGATAAAGTGGCTTGGACGATATGAAGGGATTGGGCAAGAGGAAATGAAAGAGATGCTGGAATTTCTGCAATCAAAAGAGGAAATAGAATTGCTTTCTGAAATGATGGGAATCAATCAAGAGAGATTTGGAAAGAAAAAGAAATCGTTTACTCTATAGTGAAATAATAGGAATAATTCAATATAATTATAACAAATAAAAACAGAATGATACTATATAAAATATAAGGTTTTGATGTTGTGAAATATTATAAGAAAAATAAATAAGAAAAACAAAATACAAAGGAGAATCGAACAAGACGTGGAAGAGCAAAAGCAAGAACAACTTCGGACAAAAGAAAAATATAGACAGTTAAGTGAAAAGATTTTAATGGTGTCAAGAAATGAGTTGTATTTATCCATGCGTTTTTTAGATAGCGCATTAGGAAGTCTTAGCTATGAGATGAACCAAAATACATTTTTTATGGGAACAGATGGAAGCACGATTTGTTATAACCCAAGATTTTTAATGGAACGCTATGGACAGCAACCAGTTCTTGTGAATCGCGCTTATCTGCATATGATTTTACATGCGATGTTTCGTCATATATGGAATCGAGAAGGAAGAGAAGAAGAATATTGGAATACAGCTTGTGATATTGCAGTAGAAGCTATTATTGATGAAATGGATAGTAAGGCAGTAAAACGTGTCGTATCGGATAAGAGAGAAGAGCTTTATAAAGAGATTAAAAAATGGTATCCAGTATTAACAGCAGAAAGCATTTATCAATATT
Organism: Candidatus Scybalomonas excrementavium; assembly: GCA_017694765.1. Classification (GTDB taxonomy): domain Bacteria; phylum Bacillota; class Clostridia; order Lachnospirales; family Lachnospiraceae; genus Scybalomonas; species Scybalomonas excrementavium. Next base: position 2,300 of record JADIML010000241.1, on the reverse strand, counting down.
TGACTACATCAACGATGACTTGGAAAGAGTTCAGTGGAATTAGTACAGAATTTTTAGTCGATGATCATAGTTTTTGGCAAAGCGATAACGATAAGGGAGAGGGAGAGAATAAAGAACAAAGCGAGCAACAGTCCAAACAACAGTCAAAAGATTTTGAACAACAATCGGATAATCAGAATCAAGAGGCACAGGCAAAACAAAAGCAGTGGCAAAAGATTACGGAACAGATGAAAACCAATATGGAAACGTTTTTTAAGCAGGCAGGAGAAGAAGCAGGCGGCTTATTAAAAGCGTTAAAAATAGAAACAAGAGTAAAACAAGATTTCCGTACCTTTTTAAAGAAATTTGCGGTTATTCAAGAAGAAATGCAAGTGGATATGGATTCTTTTGACTATGGATTTTATCATTTTGGAATGGAAATGTATGGAAATATGCCGTTGATCGAAGAACTAGAATATAAAGAAACGGCTAAAATTGAAGAGTTTGTTATCGCCATTGACACATCTGGTTCTTGTTCGGGAGCCGTTGTAGAAGGCTTTGTAAGAGAAACCTTTTCTATTTTAAAGGATACAGAGAACTTCTTTCAAAAAGTTTGTATTTATGTCATTCAATGTGATAAAGAAGTACAAGAAGCTGTTTGTATTACAAGTCAAGAGGAACTTGAAGAGTATTTACAGCACTTTGAAGTCAAGGGGCATGGTGGAACAGACTTTAGACCGGTATTTACCTATGTAAATCAGTTACAAGCAGAAGGAAAATTAAAGAAGTTAAAAGGGCTTTTATATTTCACAGATGGCTGTGGAGAATATCCGAAGAAAAAAATGCCATATGATACAGTGTTTGTTTTCCCAGAAAGAGATTATATGGAACAAAATGTGCCAGCTTGGGCAATGAGTCTTATTTTATCAGAAGATCAGATTTTAAGAGCAAAGGAGAAAATCAATGAATATTAAACGTGCAAAAGAAGAAATTCAACATACAATTAAAGCCTACTTAAAAAAAGATGAATTTGGAAATTATAAAATTCCACCGATTCACCAAAGACCACTCTTATTAATCGGTCCACCGGGAATTGGAAAGACAGCCATTATGGAGCAGATTGCAAAAGAGTGTAAAATTGGTCTTGTATCTTATACGATTACACATCATACAAGACAAAGTGCCATTGGTCTTCCTTTTATTGAGGAAAAGGAATTTGGTGGTAAGAAGTATCATGTCACAGAATATACAATGAGCGAAATTATTGCCTCGATCTATGAAAAAATAGAAGAGACAGGATTAAAAGAAGGAATTTTATTCCTCGATGAAATCAACTGTGTTTCTGAAACATTAGCACCAACTATGCTTCAATTTTTACAAGGAAAAATGTTTGGAAATCATAAAGTGCCAGAAGGATTTGTGATTGTATCTGCCGGAAACCCACCAGAATACAATCGTTCCGTTCGAGAATTTGATATTGTAACTTTAGACCGTATTCGTAAGATGGAAATCGAAGAAGATTATCAAGTGTTTAAAGAATATGGTTACAAACAGGGAATTCATGATAGTATTTTATCTTATTTAGAATTGAAAAAGGAAAACTTTTATCGAATTGAAACAACAGTAGATGGGAAAAGTTTTGTGACAGCAAGAGGGTGGGAAGACTTATCTCGCATGATGTATCTATATGAAGAAATGGATATTGCCATTGATGAAGAACTCATTTATCAATATTTACAACATAGAAAAACAGCGAAAGATTTCTGTGCGTATTATGAACTTTATAAGAAGTATAAAACAGAATATAAAATCGGGGAACTTTTAGATGGAAAAGAGCCTGTGGAAGTTTCAGAAAAACTTACAAAATCAACATTCGATGAGAAGATAAGTGTTGTCAACTTATTAATTGGCAAATTAACAGAAAGTTTTAAAGAAACAGAGCAGACGGACTGGTTTGTTTCAAGCCTTTATGAAAAGCTACAACTTATAAAAGGAATTTTATTAAAGGAAGAAGACATCGAATTACCTGAGGGAATGGATACGGCTATTTTTGAAGAATCCCCAGCTGCTGTTATAGATCTTATAATAGAAAAGACAGAAGAAGAATATAAGCATGCTAAAAAAGCAGGAGTTTTATCAAAAGAAGAAGAAAAAATTAAGCTTCGAGTTATTAAAATGCTTGAAAAATACGTTTATGCGATGAAAGAAGCAGGCAGTACAAGTGGAGAAGAAGCAATGGATGTGATTCGCCCACTGTTTGGAGAAGAAGCAGGAAAACGAGAAAGTATCATTGAGATGGCTGGAAATCAATTAAAAATTGC
>JADIML010000240.1 GCA_017694765.1 Candidatus Scybalomonas excrementavium | reverse complement strand
GTATCAATGCCCTTTCCATCATCTTGTATTGTAAAAGAAAGCCCTTCCTTTGTCTTTTTTGCTAGTAAAGAGAGTGTTCCAACCTCTTTCTTATGAAGCATAAGACGTTCACTGCTCGTAGGTTCAATTCCATGATCTATGGCATTACGAATCAAATGGATACAAGCAATATTTAAGGCATCAAATGTCTGTTTGGTAATAGCAATTTCAGATCCAGAGGTAATAAGTTCCACATTTTTATTTAGCTTTGTTTGTATCTTTTGAACAAATAGTTCCATCTTGTCAAATAATAACGATAATGGCAAAGATGTCTCAGTAGGAGAAGAGCTTCTAACAGGAGATGGTTGTACCGGAGAAAGAAGGGAAATACATTGAATTCCCATGTTCTTTTCCAAATATTCCTTTGCATTTATCGCTTCCATCTCTGTTTGAAATGATAGAAACAGTCCATTCTTTTCTAAGTAAGAGCGATTAAATGATTCAATGTTCGATGGATAATGATGAAAGCTAAAAGAGAGTTGTTTTAAATTTGTTACAATTAAAAGAGCTCTAGCAGCTTCCATGCCTTGATCCTCTGGAAAGAAAAGATGAAGGCGATAATGGCTTGATAAGTGAAATAAAGAAGGAATATCTAATGAAAGTCCTTCTGATTCTTGTTCATCCTCTTTGATTTTATTATAAAAGTTCTTAATTTTTATAATAAAATGGTCGATATTTGAAAGAAGAACTTGTTGTTCCTCAATATTTTTCAATTCTTTATGAAGAAAATCTGAAAAAGATAAAAGGATATGTAACAATTCATTTTGTAAATGACAAGGGAATGAATCGATATTTTGTGTTTGAATATAAGTAAAAATGTCCTCTGTAGTGTGAGAAAGTTCTGTAATGGAAGTGAACTCCATCATAGAAGAGGAGCCTTTTAATGTATGTAAAATGCGAAATAATTCATCAATATGTTTGGAAGAGAAAAATTGTTGATTTTTCACTTCTAGCAAAATATTATCAAACTGCTCAAGCAAAGATACAGTTTCTGTCATATAAAGCTGGAGCACTTGTTCTATATTGGGATTCATACTATACCACCTTATCAAAAATTTAATATATAAATAATTATCGACAGGTTATCAGAAAAAATAATAGTAGGTGAAAATAAATGGCAAATGTTTTACGTGTAACAACCTCACAAGTAGGATATGATAATACAAGTGGTGGGGTAAGAGCAAATCAAACACCCCAAAATAAAAATTTAGGGGTACAAAATCAGGAAAATCTAGGGACAATTACAGGAGAAGGGACTCTTAGTAGTCTAAATGGAAAAGGAGAACAAAGTTATCTGGGAGAATCTAATTTTGGAAGTTTTTTACAGATGATACAAACAAATCCCCAAGTAACAGATGTGTTTTCCAATCTTTTATTTACAGAATTTGAAACGATTATGAAATCGGAAATGAACCCAGAATTTTCGGAAGTAATTGAAGAATTTTTAAATAGTATCCAGCAAGAACCCGAACAAATGGAGCAATTTATGAAAGAACAGATAGAAGGTTCTAATCAGTTTCAAGGTCCATTTTTTAATCAAATTCGCAAAGTATTAAACGAAACAGAATCGGTAGAATTAAGAACCGTTGTTTTAGATTTTATGAAGCGATATATGGATATGTTATCAGGAGAGCATTTATTAAAACAGATGAATTCTCAGCTAGAAGAAATCAAGAAATATATGTTCCGTTCGGATAAAGAACAGTTAGAACAAATGATGAAATTCCTTGACTTACAAGCAGAATTAGGGGATACAAAAGCAAATGAGAAAGTACTAAAACAAGATATTTTATCTTTTTTAGGAAATTATATAAAAAAAACACATGATTTTGGAGAAATTCGAGATCAAATATCATTATTTTCTATTACCATTGCACGTTATGAAAATGGAAATAAAGAACAGTTACTAAAGATCTTTCAACAATTAAAAGGGTATCGAGGATTTTACGAAGTGTTTGGAAGAATGACAGAAGAACAACTATTTCACCATTTTCAGAAACAAAAAGAGAAAAAACTAGGAAAGGTGAAATCACAATTTCTTGCTGTATTAACAGAAGGATTAAAAGGAGCAGGTGGTTTAGAAAATCGACAAGTCTTTGAACAATTAATGAATTCATTTTTAATGAATGAAAGTGTTTATATGCCATTGCTTCATACAATGATACCAATTGAAGTATTTGGAAAAAGAATTATGTCAGAAATTTGGGTCGATCCAGATGAACTACATTCAGGTAGAACGAAAGAAGAAAGAAAAATGAGGTTTTTAATAAAACTGAATGTGGAGCAAGTTGGAAATATCGATATTATTTTATTATACCAGCAAGGAAATCTTAGTGCACAAATTGGTTGTCCAAGCACGTTGCAAAATTTAGATGGACAAATTAAGGAAGGGATTCAGTCTATTATAGAGAAGAACCACATTAAAATGCAACATTTGAAGATGGAATATGGAGTAAAAGAAAAGCAACTTATGGAAGTTTTTCCAAAATTATACGAAAGGAAACAAGGTGTAAATGTCAGAATTTAATAAAATTTTAAATCAAAAAGCAGTTGCATTAAAGTATGATAAAGAAAAAAACAATGCACCGATTATTGTCGCATCAGGAATGGGACATTTGGCTGAAAAAATTGTAGAAACAGCAAGTGATCATGGAGTTCCTATTTATGAAGATAATTCTTTAGCAACAGTTTTAACGCAATTAGAACTTGGGTCTGAAATACCAGAAGAATTGTATCAAGTTATTGTAGATATTTATGTGTTTTTCTTACAATTTGGATTGGAAAAAGAATAAAAAGAAAAAAATATGAAAAATAGCTTGTAGTTTTTCAAAATATGGTGTAGCATATAGTTGAGTAAATTAGTAGGAATAAACGTTAAAAAATTAACTATAATACTAATTTAACTGATATATGTCATAATGTTTAGGAGGAAGGTTTTATTATGCAAACGTTGAAGTTAAAAGAAAATTTTTATTGGACAGGTATTGTTGATGACAAATTACGTGTATTTGATATTATTATGTATACAGAGTTTGGAACAACATATAATTCTTATGTTCTAAAAACAGAAGATAAAACAATTTTATTTGAAACAGCGAAAGTGAAATTTTTTGATGAGTATTTAGAAGAGTTAAAAAGCATCACAGATATTCACCAAATTGATTATTTAGTTGTCGATCATACAGAGCCAGATCATGCTGGTAGCGTAGAAAAACTTTTAGATTTAAATCCAAATATGAAAATTATTGGAACAGGTTGTGCGATTAATTTCTTAAAAAATATTGTAAATCGTGATTTTTATAGTATTTCAGTGAATGATAATCAGACCATGAAAATCGGAGATAAAACATTAAGATTTTTAGTTGTACCAAATCTTCACTGGCCAGATACCATGTATACGTATATCGAAGAAGATAAAGTTTTGGTAACTTGTGATTCTTTTGGTTCGCACTATGGATTCCATGAGATTTTAAGAAGTAAAGTACAAGATGAAGAAGGATATATGAGAGCTACAAAATATTATTTTGATAATATTTTAGGACCATTTAAACCTTATATGCTAGATGCAATTCATAGAGTAAGAGAGCTCGATGTTACTATGATCTGCACAGGACATGGACCTGTTTTAGATGCAAAAATTCCAGAGCTACTTGATATTTATGAAGGCTGGTGCACCGTTGAAAATCCAAATAAACAAAAGACAGTTATTATCCCATATGTAAGTGCTTATGGTTATACAAAAGAATTAGCAGATAAAATTACAGAGGGAATTCAGGCAAGTGGCGAAGGAGAAATAGCGGTTCGCTCTTATGATTTAGTAGAAGCAGATCCTGCAAAAGTATTAGAAGAGATCGGGTTTGCAGATGGATTTTTATTAGGAAGCCCAACTATTTTAGGAGAGGCGTTAAAGCCAATTTGGGATTTAACAACTTGTATGTTCCCAGGTGTACATGGTGGAAAACATGCAAGTGCATTTGGAAGCTATGGATGGAGTGGAGAAGCAGTTTCTAAGTTAATTACTCGCTTAAAACAGCTCAATATGAAAGTAGAAGATGAAGGATTTTCCGTTAAATTTAAACCAAGCAATGTAGAGTTAGTCGATGCCTTTGAATTTGGATATAATTTTGGATGTCAAGTGCTTGAAAAAGAAAATAAAAGAAAAGCACAAGGTCCAAGAAAATTAGTAAAATGTTTAGTATGTGGTGAAATTTTTGATTCTTCTCTAGAAATTTGTCCAGTTTGTGGCGTAGGAAAAGAAAACTTTGTAGAAGTAGAAGAAAATGTTGTAACTTTCAAAAAGAATACAGATGATTTCTTTGTTATTCTTGGAAATGGAATCGCAGGTTTATCTGCTGCGGAAGCAATTCGAGAAAGAAATAAAACAGCACATATCATCATGATCTCTAACGAAGATTATCGTACGTATAATCGTCCAATGCTTACAAAGACTATGTTAGCAGGATTTGAACCAGAACAAATTGCAGTTCATGATGAAACTTGGTATGAAGAAAACGATATTACTACAATTCTTTCTAGAACTGTTGTAGCAATTCATCCAGAAGAAAAAATGGTAGAACTTGATGGTGGAGCTAAAATTCAATATTCAAAATTAATTTATGCACTTGGTTCTGAATGTTTTGTACCACCAATAAAGGGTGCAGATAAAGAAGAAGTAATAGCAATTCGTCGTGTATCTGATATCCAAAAAATCGGTCAGCTCTTACCAAAAACAAAGAAAGTTGTTGTAATTGGTGGTGGAGTATTAGGGCTTGAAGCTGCTTGGGAATTTAAGAAGTCAAAATGTGATGTAACAGTTTTAGAAGTAGCGCCACAGCTCATGGGAAGACAGTTAGATGAAGCAGCAGGAAGTTTATTACAAGAAATAGCTATGGATGAAGGTATTGCCATCTATACAGGTGTTCAAATCGAAGAAATTCAAGGAAGCGAACATGTAGAACGTGTAAAATTATCTGATGGAAGAGAATTTGAAGCAGATATGGTAATTGTATCAGCTGGTGTTCGTGCCAATACAAATCTTGCAAAAGAGGCAGGAATTGAAATTGATCGAGCGATTATTGTAAATGAAAAAATGGAAACAAATATAGATGGAATTTTTGCATGTGGAGATTGTGCACAGTATAAAGGAAGTAATTATGCAATTTGGCCAGAGGCTTCTGAACAAGGGAAGACAGCTGGAGCGAATGCAACAGGGGATACAGTAGAGTATAACGTACCATCTTTAGGGCTTTCTTTCCATGGAATGAATACAGCTCTCTTTGCAATAGGCGATACTGGTAAGAATGAAAAATTATTATATCGTACAATGGAAATGAAAGATATGGCTAGAAAACAATATGAAAAATATTATTATGTAAACAATCAGTTAAAAGGTGCAATTTTAATTGGTGATGTTTCTAAGATGGCTGAAATCATGGAACAAATAAAATAATAAAATTTTAAATTTTAATTCAAGGAAGGAAAAGGAATGTTACATAGAATAACGCTTTTTCTTCCTTGATTTATTTACAGTTTTATGTATTCAAAATTTCATCATGATGAATGAGAAAATGTAACATAATCTTTTATTTATGATAGGATAACTTAAATTTTTAGATGTTTAGAAATATTTTATATATATTTGTGTTGAATTTATTTCTATTATGTAGTATATTATGTATAGAAAAGTCATTTATTTATATATCGATACAGAAAAAGGTTAAAAAATTATGAATCTGCTAGGGTATAGAAT
>JADIML010000239.1 GCA_017694765.1 Candidatus Scybalomonas excrementavium | reverse complement strand
CCTTTATACCTTCTGCTGCTTTTACTTCATATTTTTCTACTTTAAATTGAGGACCATGAACAGGATGCTCCATATAATCCCCTTCAAGACGCATATATTCCCCTTCATTTATATAATTAAAATTTCCAACACAAGTTTCTTCATCGATAGAGGTTTCCAATGTCAAAACTGTATATCCATTTTCTTCATTTCGAAATCGAATATGGGCTACATATCCTTCTAAAATTGCCATAATGTTTGCCTTTCTCTCTGTATTCTATCTCTTCTGCTATCATTTCTATCTACCTGATAGTAAAACTGTCATTGTTATCTATGTTACTCTCCTGTATTCACAAAGTCAATCAAAAGTAAGTATTCTATACACAGTGCTTTTTCACACATAATGCTTTTTTATTTCATAGGAGCCCAGTATTATACAAAAAACAAGGCTATCAAACAGATAACCTTGTTCCTATTTTCTTCGTATATAATTTTTATTTCTTCTAAAATATTTTGATACTATTGTTTCATCTTATTTATCACTTAAATATTCTACAAACTGGCCAGTACCGATTGCAACTGCTGTTAATGGATCGTCAGCTGTCATCGTATTAATACCTGTCTTTTCTTCAATTAATTCTTCTAATCCATGAAGCAATGCACCACCACCTGTTAATACAATTCCTCTATCAGAAATATCTGCTGCAAGTTCTGGTGGAGTTTTTTCAAGCACACTGTGTACAGCTTCTACAATTTGTGTAGCTGCTTCTCTAAGAGCTTCTTCTGTTTCCTCTGATGTAACAGTAATTGTCTTTGGAAGACCTGTTACAAGGTTACGTCCACGAACATCTAAAGAACTATTTTCTGGACGTTTATATACAGTTCCAATATTAATCTTAATATCTTCGGCTGTTCTTTCACCAATTAATAAATTATGTTTTTTACGCATATAACGTACAATTGCTTCGTCAAAGTCATCTCCTGCAATTTTAATAGAAGTGCTTACAACTGTTCCACCAAGAGAAATGACTGCAATATCAGAAGTTCCACCACCAATATCAACAATCATATTTCCACATGGTTTTGCAATTTCAATTCCTGCTCCAATAGCAGCTGCAATTGGTTCTTCAATAATTACAACATCTCTAGCACCTGCTTCTCTTGTTGCATCTTCTACTGCTTTCTTTTCTACTTCAGTTGCTCCACTTGGAACACAAACTGCAATTCTTGGACGTTTTGCAAAAAGTGATTTACCAACTGCCTTTTGAATAAAGTATTTGATCATTTTTTCTGTTACTGTATAATCAGAAATAACACCTTGTCTTAAAGGACGCACTGCAACAATATTTCCAGGTGTTCTACCAAGCATTAATCTTGCTTCTTCACCAATTGCTTTAATCTTATTTGTATTTCTATCAAATGCCACAACAGATGGCTCTTTTAAAACGACACCTTTACCTTTTACATACACTAAAACACTTGCTGTTCCCAAATCGATTCCGATATCTGTACTTGCCATTTTTATCCCCTTTCGTTCTACTGCTATATCTACTTTATTGTTTCCACATATTTTATAATTTATCAGGTTTCCCTACGAATCTTTCAATATTGTTTCCTATATAATTATATACATTCTAGCATATTTTGCAATGATAACTTTCTATTTTTTAATATTTTTGACATTTTTTTATCAAATCGTAAAAAAGCTACGGATTCCCCATACTTTTTTGTTGATTTTTATCCCTATATTTTCCCCACTTTAAAAGATTCTTTTTTATTATACTTGGTTTTATGTATTCTGACAATCTCTTCTTACTTGCTATTAGAATATGATACAAATTTGATGATTGTCTTTTTCTATATATACCTTATCTGACTATTTATCATTTTTCTAAAAAAAGAAAAGAAGGAGCTATCACATTAAGCTCCTCTTATACCTAATATCGCTCACTCTTTTATAAACAACTTTGATACGATACATAATATATGAGTTCTTCTTACTGTAACAACTCCTTCTTTCTTATGGCATCCAAAGAAATTGGTATAAAAATATATGTAAATCTCTTATTCTTTCCCTATCCTCTAAAATAACATTGTAATTGCTGGTATTGTTATAATAGAAAACAATGTTGTAATAAATACTGCTTTTGCTGCTTTCACATCATCTTGTCCATATTCTTTTGAGAACATAACAGTTGTCGCTGCTACTGGCATTGCGGATACAATAACTGTAATCGCAAGAATCATTGGATTTGTAATAAAATTTTTAAATATAAACCAAATGAAAACTGGTGCAACACCTTGTTTTAAAATCGTATATGGATAAAGACGAAGTTCACTAAACACTTCTTTTAAAGGAATTGTTGAAAGAGACGAACCAATTACAAGCATTGCTAGTGGTGTTGTCATGCTTCCAACAGAACTACAAACTGTCGTAATAATCGTTGGCACTGGAATTTGAAGTGCAAATATAACAATCGCTGCTAAAGCTGCTAAGATTCCTGGATTTAACAAAGATTTAATAGAAATACCTTCTTTACCAGATTTCCCTGACATTAATACTACTCCAAAAGTAAAAACAAATAAATTAAAAGTCAGATTGAAAATCGCTGTAAAAAATACTCCTGTCTCTCCATAAATAGCATTAATAACAGGAAATCCCATAAATGCTACATTTGAAAAAGTTGTCATGAAAATATATAATCTTTTATCCTTCTTCGGTGTTCTTACAACAAAATTTAATAAAAGTCCTAAAAAAGGAAAAATAATATATAATCCAATAGACAATACAAATACCATAAAAATTTCTTGCATAGTACCTTCTGGTTTTGCTGTCATAACAGACGACAATACCATCATTGGACAAGTAATTTTTACTACCATAGAGGATAATCCCCCTGACATCTGTGGTGAAATAATTCCCCATTTTCCTACTCCATATCCAAGAGCAATCATTAAAAATAAACACATCATTTGATTAAATACTACCATTATATTCACGTTTCTCTGCCTCACTTTCCCAATACTTAATCAATACTCTTTTATATTATAGATCGATTAGTCAAAAAAATAAAGCACTTTTTTAAATTTATCATTTACTTTTACTAATTTTCTTATGTCAAATGCTCATTTTTTTAATTTTCTTATACAATTCATATTGATAATTAATTGACAATCCTCTCCATTTTGTCTATTTTCTATTTATTTCTTAGTTATTCTATCCAAAAATAATTGTTAATTTTTATACAATTTCACGAAAATACTGCTCTCCCCATTAAAATCGATCCATTTTATTCTATTCCCTGTTCTAAAAGTCTAATTTCAAAAACTTCATAAAAAAAATACGTACTGTTGAAATTAGCAATCATTTCACAGTACGTATTTTGCTTCAAATTATTGATACCATATTTCTCTATCACGAAACTGTTTTTTCTTCATAACACCAATCTATTTACTTCTTTACTATGTCCCATAAATCCTAACAATATCTGCTTAACACTTCTTTTACAGTTGTAATTTTATCTGCCAAATAAGCATCTGCCCCACAAAAAACTAAACCATTTTCCACATCACCTTTGACTGCCCGAATGAGTGCTTCTGTAATACAATATGGAATCTCTTCTGGGTTACATTTTGAAATGCAAGAATGACAGTGTTCAACTTGGATTTTCCCTTCTTCTTCTACTCTATTTTGAAAGCGATTCTTTAACGCTCTTCCGGGCATTCCTACTGGACTTTTCGTAAGAATAATATCTTCTTTGGTACAAGAAATATATGCCTGCTTAAATTTCTCATCTGCATCACATTCTTTTGTTGTGACAAAAGGAGTTGCCACTTGTATCCCCGATGCTCCCATTTGAAAATAATGCTCCATCTGGGATTTATTCGTAATTCCTCCTGCTACAATTACAGGAATTTTTTTCTGATATTTCTCTTCATATACTTTCACAGCTTCTATGATACTTTTCATTTCATTATCATATTCTAAGCCTTCTATATCCATAAGCTCTTCTTTTTTAAACCCTAAATGTCCTCCTGCTTTTGGTCCTTCGATTATAATAGCATCTGGAATCACTTGCTCTTTCCTATCCCACATTTTTAAAATAAGATTGGCAGCCTTTTTTGATGATACAATAGGAACTAACTTAGGTAATCTTATTTTTTCTCCACTTTCTTTTCGTTTCTCCCACTCTTCTTTCACAATCTTTGGAAGTTCCATTGGCAATCCTGCACCTGAAATAATTAAATCTACTTTTGCTCGAACTGCCTCTTTTACATATTCACTATACTTCTTCGTTGCTACCATAATATTTACACCAATAATTCCTGCATTTCCTGCAATTTCCCTTGCTTTTTTTACTTCTTTATGAATAGATCTTAAATTTGCCTTTAACGGTGCTTGATCAAAATCAGGTTCTCGATATCCGATTTGTGCAGTTGATATAATACCAATTGCCCCTTCCTTTGCTACAGCTCCTGCAAGAGAACTTAAACTCACTCCAACGCCCATACCACCTTGAATAATTGGAATTTTTGCCACTAAATCACCAATTTGCAACCATTTATTTTGTTTTTGTCTTATTTCCATTTATATACCTCTTTCTATGCGAATTCTCTTCCTTCAAATATGTTTCCCTACTACCTTATAATTTTCTTATTGCTAGGCTGTATAAATTTTCTTATGTATATATAATATAG
>JADIML010000238.1 GCA_017694765.1 Candidatus Scybalomonas excrementavium | reverse complement strand
AATAAGATTTAGATAGATGAAAAAATATATAAGTAGAAATAAGAAAATTGTAAGAATATTTTTATAGATAAATGTATCGAAAAGATATAAAATTAAGATAAAAAGAATGAAAGTGGGAAACCTAAGAAATTTATTTAGGAGGAGTCATGAAATCATTTATTTTTGAATCATTAAAAAAAGCAATGTTATCAATTCCATTTTTTGTTTCATGTGGATTGGTTATTGTGACAATGCTTGGTGCCGTATATTTAGATTATAGATTTGATGGCATAAACATTGGACAATGTAGTGCGATTGAGATATTCTTACGAGGATATTACTATTCAAATTCAATATTACCAATTGTAGCAACTATTATTTGTACATTACCATTTTCTTCCTGTTATGCAATGGATCACCAAAGTGGTTATGAGAAGAATTTAATGGTAAGAATGGGTAGAAAAAAATACTTTCAGAGTAGATTTTGTACAACAGGGATTATGGGAGCATTGTCTTTTTTGTTACCTATGGTCGTTTATTTTATCATTGCACTTATTTTTTTTCAAGAACCAATTTCACAGGAACGAATGAGTGAACTGATCCGACATTCACCATATGAATCTCTTACGATCATATCTCCATATTTATATGTAGGTATGATTGTTATTCATTGTTCTATTTTTGGAATGGTATATGGCGTACTAGGTTTTGCTATATCATTTTTTATAAAGAAAAAATATGTGGCGTGGACAGTTCCATTTTTTCTTACGATTGTATTCTCTTTATTTGCTATGTATGTAAATTTAACTTCGATAGAGCCTATGTCTATTTTTGCTGTTAAAAGGAATATTCATATATCACTTGGTACAATTTTGGGCGAATTTTTTGTAATATTTGTTGGAAGTTATTTGATAGCCAAAAAGAAATTAGAGAGGGATATGAAGGATGATAAGGAATTTTAAACTTGAAATTGAGAGAAATATTAAGAGCATATTTCTTTCTGGTTGTATGATTATGCTACTTGTATTATTTGCCTATTCAGATAGTATTTCAATCATTCATCAATATGGAAAATTTAAGTGGGGAGAATGGACTAATATTCTATTAAATGATACTTATACTGCTATCTATGGATTTTCCTTTGTTTTCTTATATCTTTTAATTATCTGGAACAGAAAAAAAGAAAATGAAATGTATTTTCTCATCCGTTATAAGAATAGAGATGATTATTATACTCAAAAATATTATAAAAATATTCTCCTTATTATAATTGTTATGTTATGGATTTTAGTTTGTGGATGTATGACAGAATTTTTTTGTTCAAGTATACAAAATGAAATGAGTACGGCTTTTCAAAAGTATTGTGAAGTTTATGGTTATTCAATAAGAGATTATAAACTCATAGAGAGTATTGTTTTGTATTTTCTTTTGTTTTTTACAAATATGAATGTTTATTTTTTATATTCTGATAGAATACATTCGATTCCTGGTGTTCTTTGTATTTGTGGAGGTGGAGTTTTTCTGCTAGGAGGTGCAACATTAGGGGCTTTTGGAGAACAATTAAGATGTATGTCAATTTTTACATGGGGAAGAGGATTTGAAGTTATGAATATAGGATTTTTCATAAGAATAGGAATTTTTGTTATTTTAAATAGTATACTCATTTTTATTAATTTTATAGGATTTAGAAGGAGAGAGTTGCGATATGAAAAAGGAAATAAGCAATATCAAACAGAATAAGAAAATAGGAATCGCATTATATAATGTAACAAAAAGTTTTGGGAGTCATTGTATTTTAGAGGGAGTAAACTATGAATTTGAATATGGAAAGCTCTATGGAATTGTAGGGGAAAATGGATGTGGAAAGAGTGTTATTTTTAAATTGATTTCTGGATTCTTGTTTCCAAGTAGCGGAGAGATTTTTATTGATGGAGAACCTTTAAAAAAGGGACAATTTCCAAAGAGTATGGGGATTTTAATAGAAAATCCAGGATTCTTACCACAGTATACAGGCATAAAAAACTTAGAATTACTTGCTAGTGTCAAAAATAGATGTACAAAAGAAGAGATAGAAAATAGTATGAAATTTGTTGGACTTGATCCAAAAAATAAAACAAAAGTAAAGAACTATTCTCTTGGAATGTTACAAAGGCTTGGAATTGCACAAGCAATTATGGAGAAAGAGGATATTATTTTATTAGATGAACCATTTAATAGTATGGATGAAAGTGGTGTAGAAGAAATTAGAAGGAAGTTAAAGGATAGTTTGAAAAATAGAGGTGCATTAGTTCTTATAACATCTCATAATTCAAAGGATATTGAATTTTTATGTGATGAGGTTGTAGCTTTAAAAAATAGAAAATTAGAGAAAAAGCAGTAAGTTATAGAAAGGGAGAGATATATTGAAAAAAGAAATATTTTTAAAAAATTTATTACCTATCGTATTAATATTTATTATGGGAGGAGTTTTTGTAATTTCTTCCAAAGTTTATTATCGTCAAACAATGATTGAACAGATTAGTAATGATCTGTATAAAAAAGATGTAACACACTGTATGCAAAAAGGAAAAATACAGTTATCACAGATGATAGATATCTGTGATAATACATTTCTATCAAAAATATTGGATGAAAAAGGAATGTATAATAATGTAAGAGGAATTTATTTTTCATCGAATTATTCTTACTGTCTTCCAGTTATAG